>NZ_JBFSVE010000043.1:0-47190 GCF_041467715.1 Vibrio sp. 10N.247.311.14 | reverse complement strand
GCTATTCTATCTATTGCTAGGTTGCCCAAGTTGTAATGACCTACTATCAGATTTCGCCCGTAGAGGACTTTCACCTCCTAGATCAACGCCATGCTCGGCGCACAACAAAAGCCCCGAGCAGCTAGGCTACTCGGGGCTTTCTTACTTATTCTAAAACGTATGGCTTGTTAGCTAGAAGCTAGTCAGCTGGCAATTAAGCCTTAGCTGGACGTGCTGCACGCTTACGTTCGTTTTCAGTAAGAAGCTTCTTACGGATACGAATGCTTACTGGCGTTACTTCTACTAGTTCGTCTTCGTCGATGAACTCAAGAGCTTGCTCTAGAGTGTGACGGATAGGTGGCGAAAGAACCTGTGCTTCATCAGTACCAGATGCACGAACGTTCGTTAGCTGCTTACCTTTCAGACAGTTTACTGTTAGGTCGTTTGAACGGTTGTGAATACCGATAATTTGACCTTCGTATACTTCATCCGCGTGCTCAGCAAATAGACGACCACGTTCTTGTAGGTTGAATAGTGCGTAAGTCAGAGCTTTACCAGTTGCGTTCGAGATTAGAACACCGTTGTTACGTTGACCGATTACGCCGCCTTTGTGAGGACCGTAGTGATCAAATGAGTGGTAAAGAAGACCAGAACCAGACGTTAGAGTTAGGAACTCAGTTTGGAAACCGATAAGACCACGAGAAGGCATCATGAAGTCCATGCGAACACGGCCTTTGCCATCTGGAGACATATCAGTTAGCTCACCTTTACGTAGACCGATGTTTTCCATGATGCCACCTTGGTGCTCTTCAAGCACGTCGATAGTCACAGTTTCAAACGGTTCAGTTAGGTTGCCATCTTCGTCTTTTTTGATGATAACTTCTGGACGAGATACAGCTAGCTCGAAACCTTCACGACGCATGTTTTCGATCAGGATAGATAGGTGAAGTTCACCACGACCTGAAACACGGAAACGATCTGGGTTATCAGTTTCTTCAACACGTAGTGCAACGTTGTGTACTAGTTCTTTCTCTAGACGCTCAAGGATGTTACGTGAAGTAACGAACTTACCTTCTTTACCCGCGAACGGAGAAGTGTTTACTTGGAACGTCATTGTTACTGTTGGTTCATCAACAGAAAGCGGAGTCATTGCTTCAACATTGTTTACGTCACAGATAGTGTCTGAAATTTTCAGCTCACCAAGACCAGTGATTGCAATGATGTCGCCAGCGTTAGCTTGCTCAACTTCGTGACGGTCAAGACCTAGGTAACCAAGAACTGTACCTACTTTACCGTTACGTTTTTTGCCTTCTGCATTCACGATAGTTACTTGTTGGTTTGGTTTAACTGAACCACGAGTAACACGAGCAACACCGATAACACCTACGTAAGAGCTGTAATCAAGTTGCGAAATTTGCATTTGTAGTGGACCGTCAAGGTCAACAGAAGGAGCATCTACTGTATCAACAACAGCTTGGAACAATGGTTCCATGTTCTCGCCAGTTTCGCCTTCAGTCATTGTTGCCCAACCGTTTAGAGCTGAAGCGTAAACAACTGTGAAGTCTAGTTGCTCATCAGTAGCACCTAGGTTGTCGAAAAGGTCGAATACTTGATCCATAACCCAATCAGGACGAGCGCCTGGGCGGTCAATCTTGTTGATTACAACGATTGGCTTAAGACCGTGTGCGAATGCTTTTTGCGTTACGAAACGAGTTTGAGGCATTGGGCCATCAACTGCGTCAACGATAAGCAGAACAGAGTCAACCATAGACATGATACGCTCAACTTCACCACCGAAGTCCGCGTGTCCCGGAGTATCTACGATGTTGATGCGGTAATCATTCCAGTTGATTGCTGTGTTCTTAGCAAGAATGGTAATGCCACGCTCTTTTTCGATGTCATTCGAATCCATGACACGCTCTTCAGCTTCACCACGAGACTCAAGAGTGCCTGACTGTTGTAGCAGTTTATCAACCAAAGTCGTTTTACCGTGGTCAACGTGCGCGATGATCGCGATATTTCTTAACTTATCAATCTGTGGAGTAGACATGGATTCTCGATTCACTCATAAAAGTAGCCGTCACTTATCTCAAAAGTTTGGATAATAACCGCTAGCTTGATTTAAAAAACGGTCAATAATATACCAGATTCTAGACAAAAACCCAGAAATATGTGATCTGAACCGGGGCTTTTTTCTTTATTAGCGATTCATATCCGCTTAACTTTGATTCAGTACAGTGTTGAACAGCCCAATTCGTAGGACTCTAAAAAAGTATCACCTGCGAGTGGCGAACCAAATCTCCCGCAAAATAACAAAAGTGGATTGACAACTTAGGCAATTCATTGCTGAATGGTGCTCGCTTATGTCTCATATTGGTGCACAGACAAACAATTGCACCAATAAGGTGCGCACGGAGATCATTTTGGTGCAAAAACCAAATTAAGCAAAACCGAAAAACAAGTAAATCATTGAAATTAATGGAATAATTTTTTTGGCACGTTTTTGGCTATAGATAAATCAGCATCGATTAATGCACTTATAGACATTAATCAATGCTAGTTTCAACCGAATCGAGCTAATACCGAATTAATAACACTGGAGGTTATCCAAGATGTCAGTAGAAAATGTACTATCCCTGATCCAAGAGAACGAAGTTAAATTTATCGACTTACGTTTTACTGATACAAAAGGTAAAGAGCAGCATATCTCTATCCCTTCTCACCAAGTTGATGCAGACTTCTTCGAAGAAGGCAAAATGTTTGACGGCTCTTCAGTAGCTGGTTGGAAAGGCATTAACGAATCTGACATGGTAATGATGCCAGACGCAGCATCTGCTGTACTGGACCCATTCACAGAAGACGCAACACTAAACATCCGTTGTGACATCCTTGAGCCTGCAACAATGCAAGGCTACGACCGTGACCCACGCTCTATCGCTAAACGTTCTGAAGAGTACCTACGTTCTACAGGTATCGCAGACACAGTTCTAGTTGGTCCAGAGCCAGAATTCTTCCTATTTGACGACGTTAAGTTCTCAAACGACATGTCTGGTTCTTTCTTCAAGATCGATGACGTAGAAGCAGCTTGGAACACAGGTTCTGACTTCGAAGGCGGTAACAAAGGTCACCGTCCTGGCGTTAAAGGCGGTTACTTCCCAGTAGCTCCAGTAGATTCATCTCAAGACATCCGTTCAGCAATGTGTCTAGTAATGGAAGAGATGGGCCTAGTTGTTGAAGCTCACCACCATGAAGTAGCAACTGCGGGTCAAAACGAAATCGCTACTCGCTTCAACACGCTAACAGCGAAAGCTGATGAAACTCAAATCTACAAGTACGTTGTACACAACGTTGCTCACGCATTTGGTAAAACAGCGACATTCATGCCTAAGCCACTAGTTGGTGACAACGGTTCTGGTATGCACGTTCACCAATCTCTAGCAAAAGACGGCGTTAACCTGTTTGCTGGTGATAAGTACGGCGGCCTATCTGAAATGGCTCTTTACTACATCGGTGGTGTAATCAAGCACGCTCGTGCAATCAACGCGTTTGCTAACCCATCAACTAACTCGTACAAGCGTCTTGTACCTGGTTTCGAAGCACCTGTAATGCTTGCTTACTCAGCACGTAACCGTTCTGCTTCTATCCGTATCCCAGTAGTACCAAGCCCTAAAGCACGTCGTATCGAGCTACGTTTTGGTGACCCAGCAGCTAACCCATACCTATGCTACTCAGCAATGCTTATGGCTGGCCTTGACGGCATCAAGAACAAGATTCACCCAGGCGAAGCTATGGATAAAGATCTATACGACCTTCCTGCAGAAGAAGCAGCTGAAATCCCAACAGTTGCAGAATCTCTACAAGAAGCTCTAGCAGCGCTTAGCGAAGACCGTGAGTTCCTAACAGCTGGCGGCGTATTCTCTGACGATTTCATCGATTCTTACATCACTCTGAAATCTGACGACGTACAACGCGTGAACATGGCTACACACCCACTTGAGTTTGAACTGTACTACTCAGTTTAATCTCCTGTAGAGATAAGCCATTTCTTACTGCAACCTTGTAAGAATCGCTGACTAAATATTAGGCTCGCCTCGCAGGCGGGCCTTTTTTATATTCTCCCTCCCCCCGCTTCCTCGTACCATACCTTAGACAAAAGCCCTCAGAGGCTGTCGCGCTAAATACAATAAAACCAACGCCAAACGTGAAATCACCTAGCGGTGAAAAGAGGCTAAAGATATGAAAAACATACTGTTCCTAATCGGGTTAACAGTCGCGCTCTCGTGCTCTGCTCAAACGGTGTATACCTGGATAGATGAAGATGGCGTGCTCCACTTTAGTGATAACCCTAGCGCTCAAGATGCCGAGGCTCTTCGCCTGCCAGATGTGCAAGCTTCAGCACCCGCCCCTAAATTTGAGGCCTCAACTCCGGTTGACGCTGCTGCTTCCTCTACAACTAAAACGGCAACGCCAGCCAAAACTCAGGCAGAAACCGAAACCACAAAGCGCGAGGTTCCTACTCAATTAGCCCTCACCATGTTGACTCCAGTTCATGATCAAACCATTCGTAGTAATCGCGGCTTAATCCCGATTCAGATAGAACTCAACCGAAAGCTTGGTATAGGTGAGCAATTACAATTGATGCTCGATGGCCGTCGATATGGCGCCCCACAGACCCAACCTATTTGGGAATTAAAAGGTATCGATCGAGGTACTCACACCATTGCAATTCAAGCACATAGAAGCGGCAAGCTTATTGCATCTACTAGTCCAGTCACCGTGTATTTACATCGAGCGACGCTCAAGTAGGCCAATGTGTTAAAAGAGGCCAAATAACCTCTACTTTTCACCTAATCGAAGCAGCTTTCAGCGACTCTAATGAATTATCTTTAGCTTCTGGTTGATATGCGCCATACTTGAACTTAGCTACGCACCAATTTGGTGCAGTGAGAAAAACACCAGTTCAAGGACGAAATAGTGAATCGATCAGCCAAAAGCGACAGCATAGATACACACCATCTTTCCAGCGCCATTCTCGACAATATGGTGACTTCGACATTAATGCTCGATGAGCAATTGTATGTCCGATACGCAAATCCGGCGGCTGAGCAGCTCTTTTCACAGAGCGCACGACGCATCGTTGATCATCCACTGAGCCAACTTATCCAACACGCTTCACTTGATTTGGCGCTTCTGACGCAACCGCTACAAAGTGGCCAGAGCATTACCGACAGTGACGTTACCTTCGTTGTTGATAACCGCCCACTGATGCTTGAAGTCACGGTTAGCCCAATATCTTGGCAGCGAGAGACGCTGTTATTGGTTGAGATGCGCAAGATAGACCAGCAAAGACGCCTTAGCCAAGAGCTCAACCAACATGCACAACAACAAGCGGCTAAGTTGCTGGTACGCGGGTTAGCACATGAGATCAAAAATCCACTCGGTGGCTTAAGAGGTGCGGCGCAGTTACTTGGGAAAATGCTTCCTGATCAGTCTCTTAATGAATATACGCAGATCATTATTGAGCAAGCCGACCGCTTAAGAGCATTAGTCGACCGCCTGCTTGGCCCTCAGAAACCGGGGACGAAGTCAGAAGAGAACCTACACCAGATACTTGAGAAAGTCAGACAGCTCGTGGAACTCGAGTCGGGTTCAACGCTCGCCATCGAACGAGATTACGACCCGAGCTTACCGGACATTCTGATGGACTCAGCACAAGTTGAACAAGCGATGCTCAATATCGTGAGTAACGCGGCACAGATTTTAAAGGCCCAAGAATCAGGGAAAATCACCATTCGCACCAGAACGGTGCATCAAGCCAATATTCATGGGCAGCGACACAAACTCGCAGCGCGCATTGAGATCAGCGATAACGGCCCCGGCATCCCCGATGATTTAAAAGATACGCTGTTTTACCCAATGGTCAGCGGACGAGAGGGTGGCACAGGGCTGGGGCTATCGATTTCTCAAAACCTGATCGATCAACACAATGGGAAAATTGATGTTGAAAGCTGGCCAGGCAACACCACATTCACGATTTATCTACCGATTTAGGTCATAAGAACCTCGCTATTGGACAGCGAGATGAAAGGCTTAGCTCGGTAACACAAAGATTAAGACATCATAAAAACAACAATGATTATCACAATAGATTTGGCTGCAAAGGAATTGAATTATGAGTAAGGGATACGTTTGGGTCGTCGATGACGACAGCTCTATCCGCTGGGTAGTAGAGAAAACACTTTCATCTGCGGATATTAAGTGTGAAACATTTGCTGATGCTGAGAGCGTGTTGCTTGCGCTTGAGCGCGAGACACCGGACGTATTGGTGTCTGACATTCGCATGCCCGGCATTGACGGGATTGAGCTGTTGCATCAGGTTCATCAACGCTCTCCCGACCTGCCCGTGATCATTATGACCGCGCACTCAGACCTTGATGCGGCGGTGAATGCTTATCAAAAAGGCGCCTTTGAATATCTTCCAAAGCCGTTCGATATTGATGAAACACTGACTCTAGTCGAACGAGCGATCGCGCACAGCCAAGAGCAGAAACGCGAACAAGCCAGTGAGGTCGCTGAAGACACCAACGCGCCAGAAATCATCGGTGAAGCACCGGCAATGCAGGAGGTTTTCCGAGCGATTGGCCGTTTGTCTCGCTCATCCATATCCGTGCTGATCAATGGTGAATCGGGTACCGGTAAAGAATTGGTCGCTCACGCTCTGCATCGTCACAGCCCAAGAGCTAAGAAGCCCTTCATTGCCTTGAACATGGCAGCAATCCCCAAAGATCTGATCGAGTCTGAACTGTTTGGCCACGAAAAAGGTGCCTTTACCGGTGCTAACAGCGTTCGCCAAGGACGCTTTGAACAAGCCAACGGCGGCACCCTATTTCTGGATGAGATCGGTGACATGCCACTCGATATCCAAACTCGCTTGTTGCGTGTACTTTCTGATGGTCAGTTCTATCGTGTCGGCGGTCACTCTGCAGTTAAGGTAGACGTTCGTATCGTTGCCGCAACCCACCAAGATCTTGAGCGCTTAGTGCATGAAGGCGACTTCCGTGAAGACCTTTTCCACCGACTCAACGTTATCCGAATCCATATCCCGGCACTTCGCGAACGTAAACAAGACATTGAAAAGCTGACTCATCACTTCCTAGCATCCGCCGCCGAAGAGCTCGGTGTTGAAGTGAAGACACTGCATCCTGAGACCATTTTGAAGCTCAACCAGCTCAATTGGCCTGGTAACGTACGTCAGCTTGAGAATATTTGTCGTTGGTTAACGGTGATGGCTAGCGGCAGCGAAATTCTTCCTTCAGACCTGCCACCAGAGCTGCTAGAAGAAAAAGTGGTGACCACCTCAGGAACTGGAGATAACTGGCAACAACTGCTCGCTAATTGGGCAAAGTGTGCGCTTGATTCAGGAGAAAAAGAGCTGCTAACTTATGCTCTGCCAGAATTTGAACGTATACTGCTAGAAGCTGCACTCCACCACACTAATGGTCATAAACAGGATGCAGCTAAGGTTTTGGGATGGGGAAGAAACACCCTAACTCGTAAACTCAAAGAACTGTACTAGACCTTATATGATTCTCGATGCAGCTACTTTTTAACCAAAAAAGTGTCGCTTGGTTTGAATAGTGTCGGTACAATTACAGTACACTATTCACCAAAGTTGTAGCTAAAGATGTCTTTGAAAACACAAATTACTTTGAGAACCGCAGTGGTTCTGCCATTCGTGATGATTTTTCTGTTCACTATGGGTGTAATGGTTTTCACTCAAAAGCTAAGCTACAAAGAGATGGTGAGTGATGTTAGTGCACGCCAGCTGACATCACTGACTGACAATGTTCATCAAAGCCTGTCTAATTTTTTAGAAAAGCCATTTCACGCCAACCTCTCGCTCAGCCATAACATCGGCTACCACCATCTTTATCAAGCAGGCAATCTTAGTAAGGTCCAAGACTATATTTTTTATACGTTTTCAGACCATTACACTGCTGTACCTCAACTCGATGCGATCGGCTTTGGTTCTGAAGATGGTAACTACGTCGGTTTCCGCAAAGAAGCCAACAAAGGCTACACCTTGATGGTGCAAGACGAACGCACCAATGATCAGCTGGTCATTTACCGTGGCAGCAAAATTAGTGAAGACATTCGATCGGTGATTTCAGGTTACGATCCTAGAATCCGTCCTTGGTACACACCCATTGCGACACAGAAAAAACCGTTATGGTCACCAATTTATGCCAATGCTGACGAACGTCAAGAAATCACCTTATCTGCTCTAGCGCCTATCTATGATGATAATGAATTCAAAGCCGTCGTAGTCAGCGACATCAAAATCAATACCTTCAATGCGTTTCTCAGAAAGCTCAAAGATAGAACGGATGCCTCTGTTTACATCATCGATAAGCAGCAACGCTTGGTCGCGCACTCAGGCGGAGGCAGTGTCGTTTCATGGGGCACAGGACAAACCAACAAAGGGCAACGCAAACTAGCAACAGAAAGTGCTAATCCAGTCATACGTGAGAGTGCTAGCTACGTAGAGCAATTCCACCTAATCGAGAATTTGGGTGAGCAGCGCTTTAGTTTTAGCCTAGACAACGAACGCTACTTCAACCAAATCACCCCATACGAAGATGAGCACGGGCTCACGTGGTTTATTGGGGTGTCGATCCCTGAAAGCAATCTGCTCGGTGAATTGCCAGAAAATCAAAGAAACAGTTGGTTGCTTGGGCTAGCACTGAGCTGCATTGGGGTCATTGCAGGATTAATTGCCTTTAATCGCGCAACCCAACCCATCACCTCGACAGCGGATGCGGCAAAACGCCTTGCTAAGGGCGATTGGGACGCGAGCATGCCAAAAACAGGGCATATATATGAAACCAGCATGTTGGTCGAGTCATTCAATGAAATGACCAACAACTTAAAGGCTTCGTTTCATGCATTACAGTCTCAACTTACCTATGACTCATTAACCAAGCTATACAGCCGTGAAGGCTTTATTGACGCTGCCAAGAAACACCCCGACAACGAAAAAGGCACACTGTATTTGATTGGTATTGATCGCTTCCGAGACATCAATGACAGCCTAGGTCATTACAATGGCGACCAGCTACTTATCATTGCGGCCGCTCGTTTAAGAGGCACACTGCCATCCGAATACCTACTAGCTCGCACTGGTGGTGATGAGTTTGCCATCTACGCGCCAAACGTAACGCAAAGCGATGATGTTCAGCTACTGACTAACCGCTTACTTCAAACCTTCGCTTCCCCATTTTCAATGGAATCGGAAAGCGTGGTGATTAAGGTATCGATGGGGATAGTGAATGTCTCGAATCTTCACGACATTACACTCCTGCTACGCAGCAGCAGCATTGCATTGAGCAATGCGAAACAAGACAAAACCAGTGTCTGTATTTATAGCCTTGAAATGGGCAAAGCATCGAGACATCGCACCAAGATGTTAGCGCGGATGAACCGAGCGATTGAGCTTCAACAGTTCGAACCGTTTTATCAGCCTATTATTGATCTGGAATCTGGCTCGACCATAGGAGCAGAAGCTTTAGCTCGCTGGATAACGGATGAAGGGGTGATCTCGCCACTCGAGTTCATTCCTCTCGCGGAAGAGAGCGGGCTCATTGACGATATCGGAAAACAAATTCTGCATAAGTCGTGTCGAGATACAGCCATCGCGATTGAGTCAGGAAAATGGAGCAAGGACTTCTCGATTCACGTCAACCTGTCGGTCGTTCAGCTAAGCGAAAGTGGCTTTGTGGAACAAGTAAAAGGCACGTTGCGAGACACAAATCTGCCAGCAAGCAACCTGACACTAGAGATCACCGAATCACGCATCGTCGACAACGACCCGACCATCATCGATAACATGCTGACTCTAAAAGCACTAGGGATATCAATTGCGATTGATGACTTTGGTACCGGCTATTCGTCACTGGCTTATTTACACAAACTGCCATTTGATTGCTTAAAGATCGATCGCAGCTTTGTCAGCAAACTTGATAAAGAGAACCTAGATAGCTCCATCGTCGCGGCCATCGTTAACATCACTAAGGGCTTCAAAGTAAGCTTGGTGGCAGAGGGCGTTGAAACACAGCAACAGGCTGAACTTCTCAAGCAGCTGCAGTGCCCGCTTGCTCAAGGCTTCTTATACAGTCGCCCAGTTCCGTTTGACCAATGGCCTACCGACCTCATCAACTCCAAGCAAAGTGCCAAGGTCAAACAAAATACCACTGAGAGTCTCACCTAAACCAGGCAGAAATCGAATGAGTCAGATACAAAAATGCCAGCATGATGCTGGCATTTTTTATTGTTCTATTCTCTATCGAGCGATTAGATAACGCGAGAGAATTGCTGCTGGCGAGCCTTTGCACGTAAGTATTTATCAAAACACATACAGATGTTACGGATCAGCAAGCGGCCACGCAGAGTAACGCGGATTTCTTTGTCATCGACTTCAACCAAATCATCGTTGATGAAGGTTTGTAGAAGCTCTAAATCTTCTTTGAAGTAGCGATTAAAGTTAACCGAGAACTCAGATTCGATCATTGTTTTATCAAGCTTGAAGTTACAAATCAGCTGCTTGATCACTTCACGACGTAGAAGGTCGTCACTGTCTAGAGCAACACCTTTCCAAAGTGCATGACGCAGGTCATTCACCTGAGCGTAGTACTTCTTCAGCTCTTTCTGATTTTGTGCGTAAGCATCACCAACCATAGAAATCGCAGAAACACCGAAACCAATTAAGTCAGCTTCACCTTGGGTGGTGTAGCCTTGGAAGTTACGATGCAGAATACCTTCACGCTGTGCTACGGCTAGCTCATCTTCAGGTAGTGCGAAGTGATCCATACCAATGAACTGGTAACCCGCTCCCGTTAGCGTCTCGATGGTATCTTGCAAGATAGCCATTTTCTCTTTCGCTTCAGGTAGATCTTCGTCTTTAATCTTACGCTGCGCCGCAAACAGCTGAGGCATGTGTGCGTAGTTAAATACCGATAAACGGCCCGGCTTCATTTCTAACACTTGCTTCAATGTTTCAGCGAACAAAGCTTGAGTCTGCTTTGGTAGGCCGTAGATCAAATCAAGGTTGGTTGAACGGAAGCCTAGCTCTTTCGCACGTTTAACCATCGCAATGATGAACTCTTCATCTTGCTCACGGTTAACCAGTTTCTGCACTTCTTTATTGAAGTCTTGCACACCAATGCTCAGGCGGTTGAAGCCTTCGTTACGCAGGTGGTCAAGTACGTCTAGCTCAATCTCACGCGGGTCAACTTCAATACTGATTTCAGCGTCAGCAGTGAAATTAAATTCCTCACGCAGAATCATCATCAAGCGAGTAATTTGTGTTTTGGTCAAGAACGTTGGCGTACCACCACCGAAGTGCAATTGCGTCACTTCACGGCCATTCAACAAAGAGGCGCGCTGGCGGATTTCATGTTCAATCACATCTAAGTACTCATCCGCTTTATGCGAGTGACGAGTAATGACTTTATTACAACCACAGTAGTAACAAAGCTTATGACAGAACGGGATATGCACGTAAAGAGAGAGTGGACGCTCAGGATATTGAGTACACGCCATGTCGTAATCAGCGACGGTAAACGCTTCATGAAACTCCAACGCTGTTGGATATGAAGTGTAACGAGGTCCCGAATAGTTGTACTTGTTTAAGATCTCTTGATCCCAAACGATTTGCTGATTCGTTGTTACTGGCTTGCTCGACATAGCGGTAATTCCAATTTAGATCCGCGAGAACCTAAGGTCTCTCAAATCATTTTACATACATTAAAATATAGACGGGTTATTTTGCCACACGACCAGTAAGGTCGTTCCAAGACAAAATCAATTTTTCAGACAAAAACTCAGAACTGCTAGCTTGATCACTAACAAAGCGTCGGGATTAACGAGACGCAAAAGGTAAGAAGGCTCATTTAACATTGTCTATTAAAAGATAAGGCGACTTAAAAACAAGATGCATTTAAGATGAAAAGTCTTAAATGCATAGGTATTAAAAGCAGCGCGTCTAAAAACGGAATGTTAAACAAGCCTCTATATTTAAAAGTCTTAGTGACTAGATCATCTGAATGTTGATTTGGTTGTTGAGAGGCTTAACCTTCTCATGCAACCTTTTCAAATCTTCAATGACCGCATCATTCAAGCGAGTCTCTGCCTTATGGCGCGTGAGATTCTGCTGCATGCGCTCTTTCTTCGTCAGTTCCTGTCTTGCCTCTCCGCGAGCCATATCTTTTACGATATGGTACAGCTCAGAAAGAGCAGGATACTCAGAATCAAAATCGACACGCTCATCACCCTGAACATTATCCATAATGATACACACTCGGATACTGATCTCAGGTAAGTCACATTGCCCTTGAATGCCCGCTAAGCACAAAGTATTTACGTTTTCGTAAATCGTCGCGTTGCGTTTTTCAATGGCTAGTGCTTGATGCTGCTTTTGCAACTCCGTCTGCTTCTTCACTTGAAGTAGAAGGTAACCTGCGTAAGAGCCCAAGCCGAGAATGATAATTCCACCAGCAATTGCTAATAAGGTTACGTTCACTGGCTATTAACCTTTAAAGCTGTCTAAATCGAAATCTTCGAATTGAGATAGCAAGTCTTCGTCAGAGCTCGCTTTCTTCTTAGAGGCAACCGGTGCTTCTTCGAAGATCTCTTCTTCATCGTCTTCTGGCTCTAGTAGACCTAAGCGGCCCATTAGGTGTTCGATACGATCAAGTTTCTCATCAACAAACTTCTGTAGACCAGCACCTAGGTTTTCACCATTTTCGATACGATCTAGGAGTGTGTTCAGTTGAGCGTCATTCTCAAGCATCTCTAACTCTTGTTCGTTAGATAGCTTGCGCTCTTGTTTAGTCGGCTTCTTCGCTGGTTCAACGATCAGCGGAATTTTTTTCTTGCTGCCTAAACGTGGATCACGAGCTTGTGCAGCTTTACGCTGTTTTGCTTCGCTACCATCTGAGTGACGGCTGCCAGACTTAAGGCCTTTACGCTTTTTAACACGCTTACGTTCACGACCTTCAACATCAGATTCACTACGGTTACGAGTAACCATAGGCTCCGGAGCGCCAAGTGCTCCCGGCTTTCTTGATTTCTTACTACGACCCATTACTGCACTTTCCTCAGTAAAATTACATCATTTCCAAAAAATTCTAGTTCGAGCTTATCCCGCTCTGCCAAAAACTGGAATGTTTGACGACTAAAGAAGACGACATGTGTCGGGTCATTCTTGTAGTGCCAACCAGCAAACGCGTCTACGTCTATTACTAGTTTAGTCATAAGACCAATCCAGCCCTTGGGTTTAACTAAATTCAACCATTGCTGCCACACTTTGTCTGGGTGATAAAGATGCTCTATCACCTCCGTGGCAGTCATAAAGTCATACGTTTTTTCCAACACAGAGGGTTCTGGGTGGTAATAGATATCGTACAACTCCATGGTGTGTCCGGCTTCTTCTAACATAATAGATAGCGTAGGGCCTGGGCCACAACCAAAATCCAACCCGTGTGAGTTAGATGAAATTTTGTCTGTTAGTGGATCCGCGATGCGAGATAAAAAGCGGCGATAGCCTGCATCACTAGGATCGTTCTCATGGAGATCATAGTGTGCTTTTTCTTCTTTTGCTTCTAACCTTTGTTCAGGTTTAACAAATACCAGTTCACATTGCTGACACTGCAGATAGGCTCTGCGTTTGTCTTCAAAATAGTGATTCACGCCTTGGTGATGGCATAAGGGACAAGTATACATAGCACATCCTTAAACAGGGATGCGAAACATACCAGAAACTGAGTTTATAGTGGAGAGGTATTGGGTGTTTTTTCATCAAATCAATAAAAAAAGCGATAGGAAAACCTATCGCTCTCTAAATCTGCCTATATCGGCCAAAATTTGCATACTCAACTTGGTACACAAATCTCCATTTGTTATTGGTGCTTTCCATGCCAAATTTGTTTGTTGTCCATCGTCCTGATGAGTTTTGGCTATCCTTTTCTAACACCTTGTTACTGGGCTGTCCTAGCCTGATCCATTTCTGTCTATACCGTTAGACTAGATGATCATCCATATCTAAGTCAGCTCCTAGCTGATGGCGGTTACTTTACCGTGTTACAAAAAGACTACAAGAGTGCGACTTCACACTTTTGTACACAAATCGATCACGCATTGATAAATCAGACATAAACACAAAACGCATTAATAAAACCAATACAAAAGAAAACGCCCCGACCATTACTGATCGGGGCGTCTCTTCAATCTCGCTCGAACGTACATTCCTTTACTCTGGCTAAGAGCAAGAAACCGACAAATTAGTGTAAACCACCAACGTACTTCGATAAGGTATCAATATCAGCGTCTGTTAACTTTTTAGCTACATCACGCATCATCGCATTCATGTCGTTATTACGGTCACCATCGCGGAATTTTTCAAGTTGAGCCTTGATGTAATCTGCGTGCTGACCTGAAATCTTAGGGAAACCAGAAAGTTCGGTACCATTACCACGAGGGCCATGACAAGCAATACACGCCGTTACGCCGCGTTCTGCGTTACCCGCTGTGTAAAGAACCTTACCTTCATCTACTACATTTTCAGGAGTAGAGTTACTAGAGATAGGTAGAGAGGCGTAGTATGCCGCTAGGTCAGCCATATCTTCTTCAGATAAAGGCATCGCCATTGCACCCATTACAGGTTCGTAACGACCTTGCTTACCACCACTTGTCATACCTAGCTTAAGCTCTTTTAACTGCTTCTCTAGATACTTCTCATGTTGACCAGCCAGCTTAGGGTACTGAGTGATCAGGCTGTTGCCGTCAGCACCGTGGCAGGCAACACATGTTTGTGATTTGGCTTTACCAGCTTCAATACTACCTTGAGCCCATACTGAGCAGCTGGCTAAAAGACTCAAAATTAGCGCTAATTTCTTCATGACATTCCATTATAATTATCAAGCTTCCAGTACCACTCTATGTTGCCACTCATGGTACAATAGGCGACCTTATGCCGAGCACGGTTATTTTACACAAATTCACAAAAAAGTAATCAATCGACTACACAAAGTCGAGATGGAGTTAACAGTGAGCGTAAAAATTCATTATCAAAACACGCATTTCATTACCAGTGCACCTGATATTCGTCATTTACCAGAAGACGAAGGGATCGAAATTGCGTTTGCAGGACGCTCCAATGCTGGTAAATCTAGCGCGCTAAATCGCGTTACAAACCAAAAAAGCTTGGCGAAAACCAGTAAAACACCCGGTCGAACTCAGCTAATCAACCTATTTAAGGTAACGGACGGTTGTCATATCGTCGATTTACCTGGATATGGCTTTGCTCAAGTACCACTTGAGATGAAGAAAAAATGGCAGAAGTCGCTAGGTGAATACCTACAACGACGTGAAAGCCTGAAAGGTTTAGTGGTATTGATGGATATCCGTCACCCAATGAAAGACCTTGACCAACAAATGATCTACTGGGCTATCGATAGCCGCATCCCAGTACAGGTTTTGTTAACAAAAGCAGACAAACTGAAAAGTGGTGCGCGTAAAGCACAGCTACTGAAAATCCGTAACGATGCAAAATCTTTCGGTGGTGATGTTGCGGTTGATGTCTTCTCTTCAATGAAGGGCATCGGCGTTGACCAACTGCGTGCCAAGATGGATGAGTGGTTTGCGCCTGCGCTTGCTGATCAAATCATTGATGAGTTAGCAGACGAAGAGCACAACGACTCAGAGTAGTTCCTCTACTTATCGCTATAGGTTAGAGCACTTACAACACGTGATTTAGCCTTATCAATGCCCCTCCTTATATAGGTGGGGTATTTTTTTGCCCAAAAATGAGTGAGTTAAGCCTAAGTTTTTAGTGTTAAAAATCGGATTTAGCCACTAAAACCAATAGAAGTGAACCATACTAAAAGACACATCTAAATAATCAGAACAATGAGAAAGGAATACTCATGTGGAAAATACCATTGGCCATCATTGCACTTATGTTGGTCTCACTGACAGGGTTTGCCTCTGAAGCAGAACAAGAACAAGCCCCACTGATCAATGTCGATATGACCTTAGACCTCGATGGCATGGAAAAGTACGCCCAAGACGCGAGTGAGTCTCTTGAGGTGATATCGCAATCTTTGCAAGCGATAGTCAACAACCCCAACCTAAGCGACGACCAGCAACAAGCCCTCAATCAAACCGTTGAAAGCATCAATAAGCTTGCGAGCTCCACCAAGACATCACTCAATCAACTACCACAAGCCTTAGACCAATCTCGACTCGCCTTTAAACAAACCAGTCAAATACTGTTGGATGATGTTCAGACCAAGATCATCATTGCGTTAGCGGCCGTTATCGCCGTCATTATTATCGCTTTGACCGCTATCTATCTGCTTATCCTGAAACCCATGCAGCAAACCTTGGTAAAAGCGACCAACAATATCTCTTCGATGGCACAATCCATCCAGATCACCGCCGAAGCACTGAAATACAGCACCGAGAAGCAACAGAAAATCATGGATTACATTGAGCATTCACCGACTCAATACACTGATAAATAAGGCGTGAGCCATCAATCCTTTATCGATAACTTGTAAAATAAAAGTTATTTCAAGTGATAAAACAATCGACTTAGAGACGGATTTAAATTACCAAAAGCTGATCGAATTCCAGATCTAAGGCAAATCAGGGGCTTATCACTGTGCTTGAGAAAGTGTAATAAAAGGCACTAAAAATGAGAGGTTTTACGGGGGAATGGTAGGTTGGAAATATTTTTCTTTCGCACAAGAAAAAACGCCCCAGTCAAATACTGACTGGGGCGGCTGAATCAGCCTAATCCAATAACGTGAAACAAAAGGTCTGAAAGATAGAACATCTTACCTCTGTACCCTACAAGATTTAATGTACAACAATTGCTCAGAAATGAAAACAATTTTTGTAGTTTTTTTTCATGAATGTTTTATTAAAACATCTAAGTTCTTTTCACAGCTTATCTTTATTCGAGACAAAAAAAAGCCAGTGTTTGTGCACTGGCTCATACTAATTTGCTTAATAAGGTCAAAAACTGATTAGTGGGCTTGATCCCAGTTATCACCGTGGCCAGCTTCCGCCACAAGCGGCACTTCTAGTTCTGCCGCGGATTCCATCAATTGTTGTACTTTACTTTCAATTTCGGCTAAAGCTGACTCTTCCACTTCAAACACCAATTCATCGTGTACTTGCATCAATAGCTTCACACGACCATCGCCTTCGGCTTGAATCCACTCATCGACTAACAACATCGCTTTCTTGATGATATCTGCCGCTGTACCTTGCATTGGCGCGTTGATCGCTGCGCGTTCAGCCGCTTTACGACGCATACCATTACGAGATTGAATTTCAGGAAGGTGCAAACGACGGCCGTAAATGGTTTCAACGAAGCCTTGCTCTGAAGCCGCGCTGCGTGTGTCTTCCATGTACTGCATTACGCCAGGGTAACGTTCAAAGTAAGTGTCCATGTAGTGCTGTGCTTCCCCACGAGGAATACCCAGTTGCTTAGCCAAACCAAAAGCACTCATACCGTAGATAAGACCGAAGTTAACGGCTTTAGCACGACGACGCTGCTCAGTCGTTACCTGCTCAATATCAACACCAATGATCTCAGCAGCCGTTGCCGCGTGAATATCTTTGCCTTGTTGGAATGCTTCCAGAAGCGCTTTATCACCCGACAGGTGCGCCATGATACGCAATTCAATTTGAGAGTAATCGACCGCTAGAATCTTCCAGCCATGTTGTGCAACGAATGCTTGGCGGATACGACGACCTTCTTCATTACGAATTGGGATGTTCTGTAGGTTTGGATC
This sequence comes from Vibrio sp. 10N.247.311.14, assembly GCF_041467715.1. NCBI lineage: Bacteria > Pseudomonadati > Pseudomonadota > Gammaproteobacteria > Vibrionales > Vibrionaceae > Vibrio > Vibrio sp. 10N.247.311.14. Next base: position 29,350 of record NZ_JBFSVE010000043.1, on the reverse strand, counting down.
TGTTGAAGACAAACGACCCGTTGCTGTCACCGCTTGGTGATAAGACGTATGAACACGACCCGTTTCAGCGTTGATCATCTTCGGCAGTTTATCTGTGTAGGTCGACTTTAGTTTCGCAAGACCACGATACTCAATGATCAGCTTAGGTAGCGGGTAATCAAGAGCCAGTTCTTGCAGCACTTCTTCGTTGGTTGAAGGTGCACCTGATGGCGTTTTCTTAATAACTGGCAAACCCATTTTCTCAAACAAGATCGCTTGCAGCTGTTTTGGCGAGTTCATGTTGAACTCTTGCTCTGCAATCTCATAGGCTTTCTGTTCTAACTCATCCAGACGAACCGCAATCTCTTGCGATTGAGCGCCCAGCAGCATGTCATCGATGAATACACCAGTACGCTCAATGCGAGACATAACAGGGATCAGGGGTACTTCGATTTCTTCATAGATGGCTTTTAGCTTTTCATCTTGCTCAATATTTTCCATCAAACGGTTATGAAGACGTAAAGTCACGTCAGCATCTTCTGCCGCGTATGGAGACGCCTCACCCAGCTCAATCTGGTTGAAAGTAAGCTGCTTCTTACCTTTACCTGCGATTTGCTCAAATGAGATGCAGCTGTGCTGAAGGAAACGCAGCGCTAGGCTGTCCATATCATGCTTGCCACCTACGCTATTGAAAACGTAAGACGCCAACATGGTGTCGTGTTTGATGCCTTTCATCTCGATACCGTAGCGCGCTAGCACACTCATATCGAACTTAAGGTTCTGACCTACTTTCGCTTGTGCATCATCTTCAAGAATCGGCTTAAGCTGTTCAAGTACCCAATCGCGATCCAGCTGCTGAGGTGCATCTAGGTAATCATGGGCAACCGGCACGTACGCGGCAACGCCTTCTTCAGTCGCGAATGACAGGCCAACGAGGTTCGCCACCATGTAATCTAGGCTGTCGGTTTCAGTATCGAAAGCAAATACTTCAGCCGCTTTCAGTTTCTCTAGCCAAACATTGAATGACGCTTCATCGAGGATGGTTTCGTAGTTGCTGCGATCAATGGTCACGGCAGAGGTGTTCATTTCTACGGTAGAAGTGGTTGATGCCTCGCTGCTGCGCACTGCACCCGACTTCTCATCCGCCTCAACCACACCGCTGCCGCCTTCAAGTAGCTCGTTCAACCAAGATTTGAAGACCAGTTGACCGTATAGCTTAATCAGCTCATCCGTATTTGGTTGTGCTTTTACAAGCGACTCAGGTGTCTCTTCTAACTCGACGTCCAGTTTGATCGTTGCAAGCTGGTAAGACATCTCAGCGTTGTCTTTATTATCAATCAGCTTCTTAGCCATGGTTTTTGAACCACGGAAGCCAAGAGCGGCAATATCATCCAGGTTTTGATACAGCTTTTCGATGCTACCAATGCCTTGTAGTAGAGCAGTTGCTGTTTTGTCACCAACACCTGGAACGCCAGGAATGTTATCCACTTTATCGCCCATCAGTGCAAGGTAGTCGATAATCAGCTCAGGTGGGATGCCAAACTTCTCTATCACGCCTTCGCGATCCATAACCACGTTGGTCATGGTGTTGATCAAAGTAACGTTGTCATCAACCAGCTGCGCCATATCTTTATCGCCAGTACTGATCAAAACCGGCATGCCCGCTTTAGATGCTTGAGAAGCTAGCGTACCAATCACATCATCCGCTTCAACTCCGGGAATAGAGATAAGTGGCAAACCCATTGCACGAATCACATTGTGCAAAGGCTCAATCTGGCAACGAAGATCATCAGGCATAGGTGGACGATTTGCCTTGTACTCTGGGTACATGTCATCACGGAACGTCTTTCCTTTCGCATCAAAAATTACCGCAATACGATCAGAAGCAAATTGACGCATCATGCTGCGCAGCATGTTAACTACACCGTAAACCGCGTTAGTCGGGATATCACCATTGCTCATGGTGCCAGGGTAAGCATGAAACGCGCGATATAGGTAAGAAGAGCCATCGATCAGAATCAATGGATTATCAGGAATACGAGCCATAATGTTTGTGTATCCAGTAAGTACAGAAATTATCTGTTAAGAATGCCACGTCTGTTGGTTGGATTCCACGTTGTCGATCTGTATCCGTTCACTCGGTTGTGTTCGTTATAATCGATTTGTTGTTATTTTTTGTTCTTAGACGCAAGCGTTCTGTGGATAACTCTGTTTATATTATTTATCCACCCTGTTGAGAACTACGGTGAACAACTCAAAAAACACCAATAAACAACTGAAAATAAAGAATAATTTTACAGATCGAACAGATGATCAACGATCTTTTCTCGATCTTACGTTGTGGAAAAGAATGCTGATGGCGTTTTATTCATAAAAATACGTGCCACTAAATATGCATCTTGTTGAAATGGTAGGTATAAAAAAAAGCGACACCCGAAGATGTCGCCTAGCAAAAACCGGTAAAGCCATTCAAATTGAATACCACAGCTTTACCTAAAAGCTATAAATTACACTGGAAGCAATGTGAGCAATGTCGTGTCAAAAAGAACTTAGTACAAGTTCGCGAGAATTCTGTTGGGTAACCAAGTAGATACTTGAGTACTTAACATCCTTGTGAACATTTCCTCATTCCCTAAGACGAAGTTAATAATAATGATTCTCATTTAATAGTCAACAATTAAATGATAATAAATCTCATTTGATTTATAAACCGTTAACAGCAGTGCTTAAATTTGCTTCAAAAAATGGATTCTATGGTCATTAATGTCTTCTTTTTCTTCAAATCTTTCGATTAGGTAACCGTTTCTCAATAACAGGCGCAACATTGCAGGGAACTGGTTACGAGACTTAACCTTTAACTGTCTGTAGCCCTGCTCTTTCGCCCACTGTTCCTGAACGTCTAATTGCGCCTGTGCAACGCCTTTGTTCCTCGCGAGCGGTGACACGCCACCAAACCAGCTGTAAAAAGTATCTTGATCCAATTCATAGCCGATCTTAAAGCCAAGCAACACGCCAGCTTCTTCAGCCACTAAGATAAGGCTCTTTTTCCCTGCCAGCCGCTCTGACAGAGAAGCGACACTCTCTTTTTTAGCGAACTCAGAGATCTGCTCGACCACAGACACCACTTCTTCTAAAGAACCTTCACGTACGACAACTGACATCTTATTCATCCTTATAAACGAAAGGGCTGGCACAATGGCCAACCCTTTACTGATCACTTAAGTGAGATCTACACGATTACTTTTCTTTTAAATGCTCAGCAGCTTGTGCGTTATCTTCAGCAAGCCACTCTGCGACATCTTTAGCGAAGTAAGTAAGAATGCCATCAGCGCCAGCACGCTTAAAGCACAACAGTGATTCCATGACGGTTTCGCGCTCTTTCAGCCAGCCGTTTTGAATCGCCGCTTTGTGCATCGCGTATTCACCAGATACTTGGTAAGCAAACGTAGGCGCTTGCAGTTCGTGCTTAACACGACGAACAATATCAAGGTAAGGCATGCCTGGTTTCACCATCACCATGTCCGCACCTTCATTAAGATCCATCGCGACTTCATAAATCGCTTCATCGCTGTTGGCTGGATCCATCTGGTAGTTCTTCTTGTTACCACCTTTCAGGTTCGAAGCACTGCCAACTGCATCACGGAATGGGCCGTAGTAGCACGATGCATATTTTGCAGAGTACGCCATAATCTGAGTATGAATATGGCCCGCTTCTTCTAACGCTTCACGGATCTTACCAATGCGACCATCCATCATATCCGATGGGGCAACTACGTCAGCACCCGCTTCAGCGTGTGATAATGCTTGCTTGATCAAGACTTCAGTCGTCTCGTCATTCATCACGTAACCATCTTCATCGATGATGCCGTCTTGGCCGTGAGTGGTGAACGGGTCTAGTGCTACGTCAGTAATAACGCCAATGTTTGGCACATGCTCTTTTAGTAAACGTACAGCGCGCTGCACCAAACCTTCTGAGTTATGAGCTTCAGCTGCGCATAAACTTTTAGCATCTTGGTTCACGACTGGAAATAGAGCAATCGCAGGAACACCCAGCTTTGACAGGTAATCTGCTTCCTCAAGCATGTAGTCGATCGACAAGCGTTCAACACCTGGCATTGACTCGACAGGCTCGCGGCGGTCTTTACCCATCAGGATAAACATTGGGTAGATTAGATCATCCACAGACAATTGATTTTCTGCCATTAGGCGACGGCTAAAGTCGTGCTTACGCATACGGCGCATACGGCGACCTGGGAATTGACCTTGAATTGAAACAGACACTAGATTCTCCTTGCCTAGTCTAAGCACCGAAATACTTAGATATGAAAAGTGCTAAATACAGGCAAAAGCATATCACTGATGGCTCAGGACGCTAGCAGTAAAATATGAAACCCAATCAAAAATAGGGATAAATGGCAAAAAATGACCTTCTCCTCACACTGCCGTATACTCATGACAACTCAGTAAAGACCGCTTTCAGGACAAAACAATGATCGACACCCATGCTCATATTTACGCTAGTGAATTCGATGAAGACCGCGAACAAGTTGTGCAGCGCGCACTGGCTCAAGGGATTGATACCATTCTATTGCCGAACATCGATTTAGAATCTATCGAACCAATGTTAGCAACGGAAGCGCAGTTTCCTGATGTGTGCCGTTCAATGATGGGCTTACACCCTTGTTATGTGGATGCGAATATCGAGCAAACCCTCAAAACCATTCGAGCTTGGTTTGATAAGCATGACTTTATCGCCGTGGGTGAGATTGGTATCGACTTGTACTGGGATAAAACCTTTAAAGCCGAACAAGAGATGGCCTTCGTGACTCAACTGCAGTGGGCAAAAGAGCTTGATCTACCTGTGGTGATCCATACTCGTGATTCCATTGAAGAGACACTTGCCCTACTTCGTAAAGAACAAGATGGCAGCTTACGCGGGGTATTCCACTGTTTTGGCAGTAGCTTAGAGGAAGCTCAAGCGATCAACGAGCTAGGCTTTCATTTAGGTTTAGGCGGCGTATCGACCTTTAAGAACTCGGGGATGGATAAGGTGATTCCACATCTTGATATGAATTACGTCATCCTAGAGACAGATTGCCCATACTTAGCACCAACACCGAATCGCGGTAAACGCAATGAACCAGCCTACACAGAATTAGTAGCAAAACGCATCGCTGAATTGCGCGGCAAAAGCATCGAAGAGGTGAATGCAATCACCACAAAAAATGCAATCAGCTTATTCAACTTGTAAAAACCTATACAATTCAACAAAAAATGTAAGTTTTGTATATTTTGTTGAATGAACTATTAAACTAGTACAACATAAGCCGCCTGAATATCTCGACGGTAATTTATGTGTAAGCACCCCCACTTAAGGCGTAAACATCGAACTCTATGGCACAAAGTAATTGGCATCAAAGAGCTGTATAATTGCACTCAATGTGGATACCAATTGAAAGTAAGATAGATACGCAAAATCAAAGCGGCTAGCGTCGCTTTTTTGTTTGTTCAGTGGAAAGTTAGAATTTACAGTTTAGTTTGAGTTACTATCTCATTCAATATATAATCAACCGCCTGCATATGGAGGTAGTTGATTATGTGTGACCATTCACAACACTTACAACGTCAACATCGAACCCTATGGCATAAAATTTTGGGCATCAAAGAGCTCTATATATGTCAGAACTGTGGCTATCAGTTAAAGATTCGATAAACAGACATAATAAAAAAGCGGCTCTAGGCCGCTTTTTTATTATGTGATTTTTACTGAAGCATTCCGAATCAAGATTCAGCTTCTTCCTCTTCATCCGCATCTGGCTTACGCGTATAAAAACGTGCGAAGAACAGACCAATCTCAAACAGAATACACATTGGAATCGCCAACAGTGTTTGCGAGATCATATCTGGTGGTGTCAGCATCATACCGATGATGAAAGCACCCACAACAATGTAAGGACGCTTTTCAGATAGAGATTGAGGCGTTGTTGCACCTGTCCAACACAACAAGATAATCGCAACTGGCACTTCAAAGGCAATACCAAAAGCAAAGAACAGCGCGAGTACAAAATCAAGATAGCTTGAGATGTCGGTTGCGAACTCTACTCCCCCTAATGATATGGCCGTAAAAAAGCCAAATACTAACGGGAATACAATGAAGTAAGCGAACGCCACACCACAGTAAAACAGCAATGAACTTGAAGCCAATAGCGGCATGATCAAGCGTTTTTCATGCTTGTATAAACCCGGAGCAACAAAAGCCCACACCTGATACAAAATAAACGGAACCGCGAGGAATATAGACGCGATCAAGGTTAATTTCAGCGGTGTGAAAAATGGCGATGCAACATCGGTTGCGATCATCGTCGCCCCTTCCGGTAGACGATCTACCAAAGGTGCTGATACGAATTCATAAATATCATTAGCAAAATAAATTAGCCCGACAAATATCACTAGCACCGCGACAATCGCACGTAGTAGGCGATTACGTAGTTCTAGAAGGTGGCTAATTAAAGGCTGTGTCTGCTCAGTCGAAGACATGTCAAACCTCTTAAACAGGAAGATCGAAAAGGAGTCGCGCGTGTATCTATCCAGTTGGATTGGTATCCACTTGAATAGTTATTTACTTGAATAGCTATCTATTAAAACATCTAGCGACTCAAGTATCCGGCGACTCCTCCTTGCGAGACTATTCGGCTTTCTTATCTGACGGTGCTGAAGCTTCGCTGTTGACCTGAATGGTTTCAGATTCCACAGTTTCCGTGACACTAGGTTTAGTCTCACTTGGCTTATCAGACTCAGGCTTAGCATACGGACGTTGAACCTCAGCAGCGGCCTGCTTGAGTTCATCGACTGACGCTTTAAGGTCTGGAGATAAATCTTCCATACCCATTTTTTCCGCCTTGCGTAGGTTTTCTTGCAGCTCTTGCACCTTAAGCTCATGAGAAAGTTCATCTTTCACACTGTTTGCCATGCTTTTCGCTTGTCCAACAAACTTGGAAATACTGCGAATCGCCACGGGCAAACGCTCAGGCCCTAAAACCACTAACCCAACGACAGATATTAATACCAGTTCCCAAAAACCGATATCAAACACGATTTACGCCTGCTCTTTGTCTTTCTTTGTTTCAGCAGTTGTTTCAGCGTGAGCTTCTGTCTTCTGCTGTTCAATATTCTTTGGTTCGAAGTCTGCATCTTTCTTATCTGCAGGCTTGTCTTCATCGCTCATCGCTTTTTTGAAGCCTTTAACCGCTGAACCTAAGTCACCACCCATACCGCGCAGTTTCTTTGTTCCGAATAGCAAAATTACAATTACAGCAATGATTAGAAGTTGCCAAATACTGATACCACCCATTGTCATTGTCCTCGGGTCTGTCTACACATAAAAATATTAAGAGAGTCTACTGTCTAACGACGGTAAGCTCGCCAACTAAGCAACCAAAATGTGACACCTGCGATGCCACAGCCCATAGATAGCTGCTCATAAGGGCTTGAAACTAATATTGCGGAGCATACGACTAAAGTGGCTCCAACGCCAAACAAAAACTTTCCAGTTGCTTGCTGACGCTTACTATCTCGGTAACCTTGATAAAGCTGATCCATTCTGTGGTTCATCGCTTTACCTTGGCGCAAGCTGTCATAAAGTAGCTCTGGCAGCTCTGGCAGTTTTTCTGCCCAGAATGGCGCACGCTCTTTTACTGCGTTGATCACAGCTTGCGGCCCCACCTGATTCATCATCCAGGTTTCAAGGAAAGGCTTCGCCGTTGCCCACAAATCAAGTTGCGGATACAGCTGACGGCCTAGGCCTTCGACATACAACAAGGTCTTTTGCAGAAGCACCAACTGAGGTTGAACCTCCATGTTGAAACGTCTTGCTGTATTAAATAAGTTTAGCAACACATGGCCAAATGAGATCTCGCCAAGTGGTTTTGCAAAGATTGGCTCACACACCATACGGATCGCGAACTCAAAATCATTGACGTTAGTGTCGTGTGGCACCCACCCCGAATCAACGTGTAGCTCAGCAACTTTACGGTAATCTCGATTGAAGAAAGCCAACAAGTTCTCTGCTAAATAGCGCTTATCTTCGCTATTGAGCGTACCAACAATGCCACAATCCAAACCAATCCACTGAGGGTTATCTGGATTCTCTGGGTTAACAAATACGTTGCCCGGGTGCATGTCTGCATGGAAAAAGCTATCTCGGAATACTTGGGTGAAGAATACCGTCACACCGCGTTCCGCGAGCAATTTCATGTTGGTGCCGTTGGCTTCTAGCGTCTCAATATCGGAGACTTGAATACCATAGATTCGCTCTGACACCATCAGGGTTTCGCTGCTTAGATCAGGGATAACCTCTGGAACATACAGCTCTTCACTGCCTTCAAAATTACGTCGCAGTTGAATGGCATTGGCCGCCTCACGGCGCAGGTCGAGTTCATCAAGTAACGTTTTCTCGTACTCGTGAACCACTTCAACCGGTTTCAAACGACGTGCTTCAGGAAGCGACTTAGCGACTATACGCGCCATTCGGTGCATCAGTTTTAGATCTGCGTCAATCACCGGGCGAATATCAGGTCGAATTACCTTCAGAACAATCTCACGACCGCTCTCTTTAAGCTTTGCGGTATGCACCTGAGCGATAGAAGCAGAAGCCAGTGGCTCGATATCAAAGTCGGTAAACCAGTTGTCTAAACTGCCACCCAACGCCTTTTCCATATCTTGCTTCGCCAGTTGACCATCAAACGGCGCAACTTGGTCTTGCAACAACGCCAACTGATCGGCGATATGAGGAGGGAACAGATCACGACGTGTCGACATCATCTGTCCAAACTTGATCCACACTGGACCAAGTTCTTGCAGCGCAAGGCGCAAGCGATGACCCAACTCTTTATCTTGATGCTTGTTCTTAAGCCAAAACAGTGACTTTCGCGCCAACAAAGGAGCTTTAGTCAGTTGGTGTTCCGGCATCAACTCATCAAGGCCATATTCCAACTGTACCTTGATAATATGATAAAGACGTTTCAGTTCTGTTGGGGTCATATTTTCTCCAACAGAGCGTTCAACTTAGCTTCAAGGCGAGCTACCGAGCTTTTTACGTCATCAACTTGGTCGCAAAAATGCGCGACTTCTAACGGTGCTGGTGCGATCTTCCACTCTTCAGTCAGAACTTGAGCAACATGGTTTTGATGCTTAGTCGCCTGTTTTGCTACAAAGCCACCGACGTTTTTAACGCCTTGCACCAAGGTATGCGCAACCACATCACCCGTCACACGCGATAACCACTCTTCCAAATCAGGCTTGCAGTCTGTCATCAGTTGAGCAAATTTCTGAGCCAGTTGAATATCACCCTCTAAGATCAGCTTATCTTGCTTGATCAGCTTGGTGATGTTCGATTGCTCACGCAATTCCGGTAATACCGATAGGTTCAAAGATAGGTAGCAATCAGGCTGCCCTTCATATTCCGACAACACATCAATTTGTTGGCTGAAAACGAAAGTGAGTGTTTTATTCAACTCTTTCAAATTAACTTGAATGATCTGCCCCTTTAAACGAGACAAACGACGAACCAAGGCTGGATCATCGTTCACGAAAGTATTTAAAGAGGTTTCAATAACCGCGGTGACCAATGGATCAAATGGCATGACTGTCCTTACCTTTGAAAACGGATAAGCCTTAACCTATCCGTTCTGTCTTTATTCTTATTGTTTAGCACGCCCTAAGAGCCTACTACCAAGTTCGACTAGAACTTGTAACCGCGGTGCAGCGCAACAATGCCGCCCGTTAGGTTGAAGTATTTAGTATTCTCGAAACCCGCGTCTTGCATCATGCCTTCCAAGGTTTCTTGGTTAGGGTGCATGCGGATTGATTCTGCAAGGTAACGATAGCTGTCTGCGTCGTTGGCAATCAGCTCACCCATTTTTGGCAACAGGTGGAAAGAGTAGGCATCGTAAACCTTTGATAGTGGCTCAAGCACTGGCTTAGAAAACTCAAGAACCAACAGACGGCCACCCGGCTTAAGTACGCGGTACATAGAACGCAGCGCTTGGTCTTTATCGGTTACGTTACGCAGACAGAAGCTGATCGTAATGCAATCGAAGTAGTTATCTGGGAATGGCAACTCTTCAGCGTTCGCTTGTACGTAGTGTACGTTGCCAACAATGCCGCTATCACGCAGCTTATCACGGCCAACATTCAGCATTGAGTTGTTGATATCAGCAAGAACCACGTGGCCTTTTTCACCAACGATACGCGAGAATTTCGCAGTAAGGTCGCCAGTACCACCACCAAGATCTAGGATACGCTGACCAGGGCGAACGCCACTGCAATCAATCGTGAATCGCTTCCACAAGCGGTGAACACCACCCGACATTAAGTCATTCATGATGTCGTATTTAGCGGCTACAGAGTGAAATACCTCTGCTACTTTCGCGACTTTTTCGTCTTTCGCGACTGTTTCGAAACCAAAGTGTGTGGTTTCTGACTCTACTGCTGAATTTGTCTGCACGCTTGTGTCCATAATGCTGTTATCTACCATGGTAAGTTCTCATCGACAGCACACTCTCTATTTAGAGGCGCTGCGGCCGATTAGTTTACTTTATCCTCAGTAGGTTGTCTTTCTACTAAAGAGACATTTTCTGAAAAAGCCTCATTTTGAGCCATTTCAGCCAAGCCTACCGAAATCGGTTTCTTCACCTCAACACCGAGTTGCTTGAAGCTTTCCGCCTGACGGATCACATTGCCTCGCCCAGTCACTAGCTTATTCATCGCTCCTTGGTAGCTTTGGTTGGCTCTATCTAATGAGCTTCCAAGACCTTCCATATCATCAACGAACAGACGTAATTTGTCGTAAAGCTTGCTCGCACGTTCCGCGATAACTTGCGCGTTCTGATTCTGTCTATCGTTGCGCCACAAGTTATCAATGGTACGCAGTGCCACCAGCAAGGTGGTTGGGCTAACCAAGATGATATTTTGCTCCATCGCGTCTTTCACCAAGCTAGGATCCGCCTGAATCGCCACTTGGAATGCTGGTTCAACCGGGATAAACATCAACACGTAATCCAGACTCTGTATGCCTTTGAGCTGATGATAATCTTTCTGGCTCAAGCCTTTGATGTGCGCTCGCAGTGACACCAAGTGATCGCGCAATGCAGCATCGCGTTGCTGATCGGTTTCGGCATTGAAATAGCGTTCAAATGCCACCAGCGCCATTTTTGAATCGACCACCACTTGCTTGTCTTGTGGCAGATGCACAATCACATCCGGTTGATAACGCTTGCCCGCATCGTTTTGCAGGTTCACTTGCGTTTGGTATTCGTGGCCTTCGCGCAGTCCTGATTCAGCAAGCACGCGAGCCAGCACCACCTCGCCCCAGTTACCTTGTTGTTTGTTGTCACCCTTTAGCGCTTGAGTCAGGTTCACCGCTTCACGCGTCATACTCTCATTAAGACGCTGCAGGTTTTTAAGCTCATGCACCAAAGTATGACGCTCTTTGGCTTCTTGGCTGAAGCTGTCGTTCACTTGTTTCTTAAAGCCTTCCAACTGCTCTCTTAGTGGAGACAACAAACCTTCTAGGCTCTGCTTATTCTGCTGATCGACCTTGGCGGTTTTGGTTTCAAACAGTTGGTTCGCTAACAATTCAAACTGCTGCTTAAGTCGTGATTCAGCTTGCTCTAGCAACTGCAGCTTTTCGCTATTGGCGAGGTTTTCTTGGTCATGCCTTGCTTCTTGCTCGCGCAGCTCGGCTTCTAATTCAGACTTATGATCTTTAAGCACATTGATCTCATCAGCGTACTGCTGGCGCTCTTGCTTCACAGCCTCAAAGTAGCGCAGCTTTTCCATCGCAGCCATCACCTTACCGTGCGCCTGCTTGAGCTCGAATGCCGCTTTGTCTCGGTCATCATCTAACTCATCGAGCTCTTGTTGCGCCTCTGCGAGTGATGCTTTGAGCTGAGCTTGCTGAGATTCATGCAACAAACGATCGGACTCTAGCTGCTGCTCGAGCAATCGCTGCTGAAAAGAGAGCTTCTGTTTAATCCACCAACCCACCACACCGCCGCTGACGAGCGCGCCAGAAATTGCAGCAATAAGCGTTGCCTGATGTTCGATAATCCATTGCATGATAATGATTTAGCCTAATTGGAAATAACTCATTAAATGGTATTTTGATACTGGATAAATGTCCAGTTTGCCGTATTAAAATTCGACAGATAGACTAAGCGCTCCGTATTCTGTCCCATCAAATTAGAATGAGTTGCCATGAACGAACGTCGTGCCTTGGGCTTTGGCCTTTCCGCAGTACTGCTGTGGTCAACGGTCGCTACTGCTTTTAAGCTGACCCTTGCTGAGTTTTCACCTATTCAAATGCTGACTATCGCTAGCATTGTGTCGTCGATTGCACTGATCGCAGTCTGCGCTTTTCAAGGCAAGCTTTCTCAACTGAGTACTACGTTTCTTTCAAACCCTTGGTATTACCTGCTGCTCGGCTTGGTTAACCCATTGGCCTATTACCTGATTCTATTCAAAGCCTACGACCTGCTGCCCGCTTCTCAAGCTCAAGCCATCAACTACAGCTGGGCTATCACGCTAACCTTAATGGCGGCGGTTTTTCTGGGGCAAAAGATTCGTAAGCAAGATTGGATTGCTTGTACCTTCAGTTATGCGGGTGTGGTGGTCATTGCCACCAAAGGCGATGTGCTAGGAATGCAGTTCGATAGTCCACTTGGTGTGGCTCTGGCGCTACTTTCAACCTTGCTTTGGGCGGGATACTGGATTCTAAACACCAAAAACAAGGCTGACCCTGTGATTGGCGTATTGCTTGGTTTCTTAGTGGCATTGCCCTTCGCGATCGGTTTAACCATTTACGAAGGCGAGAGCTTTAGCCAAATCACAGCAAAAGGTTGGATGGCTGTGACTTACGTAGGCCTGTTTGAGATGGGCATTACCTTTGTCTTATGGCTATCAGCACTGAAGCTGACCAACAACACAGCGCGTATCAGCAATCTGATTTTTGCGTCACCGTTTATCTCGTTGATGCTACTTTCCACTATTATCGGCGAAGAGATTCACCCAGCGACCCTGTTTGGCTTGGTACTGATCATTGCTGGCTTAGTGATTCAACAGATCAAGTTTTCAAAAAACAAACCGGCGTAAATAAGAGCTAAAAGATTCAATTGAGCACGAAAAGCTATCGATAAAGTCGAATCTAGAGCTAGAGCACAATGTTAGATACAAAAATGGCGAGTCGTATGACTCGCCATTTTTATATAATTTAAAATCTAGTGAGTAAGCTAAAAGCTTAAACCCACTGACCCGCTGCAAAGCCAGAACTCCAACACCATTGGAAGTTATAGCCACCAAGCCAGCCCGTTACATCCATCACTTCACCAACGAAATAGAGGCCAGAAACGCTCTTACATTCCATGGTTTTTGAAGATAGGTGATTGGTGTCTACGCCGCCTAGAGTTACTTCGGCCGTTCGGTAGCCTTCGGTGCCGTTTGGCGCGATTTTCCAGTTTTCTAGATGCTCTACGATGTCATTCAGCTGTTTTTCATTGAACTGCTTGAGCGGCTTGTCTTCCAGCTCTTTGCGGTCAATCAACACTTCAACAAAACGCTTCGGCAGTGCTTTCGCCAAGGTGTTTTTCAGGCTCTGATTTGGGTGCTTCTCGCGAGAGTTAGCCAGCAGTTCAGCCACATCGACTTCAGGTACTAGATTAATCGAAACCGACTGACCCGCTTTCCAGAAAGAAGAAATTTGCAGAACTGAAGGACCCGATAGGCCACGGTGAGTAAACAGCAACGCTTCTTTGAACAAGGTTCCGTCTTGCGCGGTGATCTCAGCAGGAATCGCGATTCCTGAAAGCTCAGCGAAATCTTCTTTATCTTCTTTATGCAGAGTAAATGGTACTAAGCCTGCGGTAGTTGGCATCACAGACAAACCAAATTGCTCGGCAATCTTGTAGCCAAATGGCGTTGCGCCCAGCTTAGGCATCGACAAACCACCTGTCGCCACAACCAGTGAGTCACACTCAACTTCGTCGGTATTGAGGTGCATCTTGAAGCCAGCGTCTGTTTTTTCGATGGAGTGAACATCACAACGGTAGCGTTGTTCGACTTTCGCCTGCTTACACTCGTCAAGCAGCATGCTCACGATATCTTTTGCTGTGTGGTCATTCACACAGAACAACTGGCCGTGATCACGCTCTTCGAACTCAATACCGTACTTGCTCACCATCGAGATAAAATCCCAGTTGGTGTATTGAGATAAAGCTGACTTCACGAAGTGAGGGTTGTTACACAGGAAGTTGTTGGCTGAAACATCATAGTTAGTGAAGTTACAACGACCGCCACCTGAGATTAAAATTTTTCTGCCTGGTTTCTTTGCATGATCAACCACCAGCACTCGTCGGCCACGTTTACCCGCTTCCGCAGCACACATTAAGCCCGCGGCGCCCGCACCAATTACGATTACATCAAACTTTTCACTCATTGGGGTTCTGCTTTCTTCACTTTTGCAGCCCGAGTACACCCTGTTCTCGAAATGCCATCAATAAAAAAGGATGTGCATAAACAGCACATCCTTACTAATTGCTCGCTATTCTAGCGGCAAATTTAAACTTTGCAATTGATGTTCAATTGTACAATTTGCAGACAGCAGCAAAACCACTACTTGGCTTAGCGAACCAACAACCAAAGCTTCACACCAGAACCTAAGCTCTACTTCACACGTACTAAAAACTTAGACGATGAAAGAAGACAGCAAGGTTACACCTAGCAGAGCGGAAGAGAGTATGAATAACTGTCTTACACGATCGCACTTCGAAGTAAAAACTTCGTCATGATGATGGTGATATTCTTTACTTTTGATGTAACTGAACAGGCGAACCTGTTTGGTCATATTGCCATGGGTTGTGAAAAAACCGCCTCCGTCTACTTGTTGATAAAGTAGAGGATGCGCTTCTCGCATAATATAAATGAGCGTTCTTAGCGCAGTAAAATAACGCGCCCAGTTCACGCAAGTCACAACCATTAGTGCAAATAGAATAGTGTCGCCGCTGATCATCCTTTCCTCCCTACATCTTCATAAGAAAACTCAAAAGAAAAAGATAATCAGTGTCTTTTTCGTACTACCTAAACGGCAGGAGCTTCCATAATTGAAGATGAACCATCTTTTGCCAATTGCGCTAGGTCTTTATCAATAAAGAACAGTGCTTTACCGTCTTCACCAACAAGTTCTAGCTTATCCAATACACCTTTAAACAACTTCTCTTCTTCGTGTTGCTCTGCAACGTACCATTGCAGGAAGTTAAAGGTTGAGTAGTCTTGTGTGCTGAAAGCAACGTGAGCCAGTTTGTTTATCTTTTGAGTAATCATCTGCTCATGTTCATAAGTTTCACGGAACACTGCACCAAGGCTATCAAATTCATGTTTTGGCGCTTCAATCGCACCTAGAATTGGCATTGCACCTGTTTCACTTACGTAAGTGAAAAGACGCTGCATATGTTCCATTTCTTCTACTGCATGAACACGCAGAAACTCTGCTGCACCTTCAAATCCTTTGTCTTCACACCAAGCACTCATTTGTAAGTATAGATTGGATGAGAAAAATTCTAGGTTAATTTGATCATTCAGTTGCTCAACCATAGTTTTTGACAGCATTTAAGACTCCTAATTACATCCTCAATTTTCTCTACTATATCACTATTTAATGAATATCTCGCAGGCCATTAGTTAACCAATATTTCGAGCTGTCATTACGCAAGACAGTGGATATGAGATCACTTCAGCAAAAAAAGCCATCGCATAGTGCTAATCTTAAATCAGACAATGAATAAAGGAGGTAGCGATATGAGTTACAAACATATTTTGGTCGCGGTCGATTTATCAGAAGACAGCAAATTAATTGTGGATAAAGCGGTAGCATTGGCTAAGCCATTGGAAGCCAAAGTCTCTTTTATCCATATCGATATTAACTACGCAGAGCTGTATACCGGCCTGATTGATATCAACATGGCCGAAACCCAGCACAACGCGATGGAAGCGTCTCGTATTCAGCTGCAAAATTTTGCGGAGCACGCCCAATACCCGATCACCCATACCCTAGTAGGCAGTGGTGATTTGAGTCATGAGCTGTGTGACACCATCAACGAGTTCAATGTTGATCTCGTGGTTTGCGGTCACCATCAAGACTTTTGGAGCAAGCTGCTCTCTTCAACACGCCAACTGATCAACGCCTCTCCGGTTGATATGCTGGTCGTGCCTCTAAGAGATTCAGAAGACTAATGATTTAAGGTTAGGTAACATACAGCTCATATCTTATTAACGAAGTTTTACTATGAGCTATTTAGCTGGTGTTACCCTCCTATGGGCCTTCTCCTTTAGCCTGATCGGCGTTTACCTTGCGGGTCAGGTTGATTCTTGGTTCTCTGTTTTAATGCGTGTTGCCCTTGCTGGCGTCGTATTTCTTCCTTTCCTAAAGTTTCGCGGCGTATCGCGTAAGCTGATCGCTAAATTGATGGCAATTGGTGGTATCCAGCTTGGCCTGATGTACTGCTTCTACTATCAGTCTTTCTTACTGCTATCCGTTCCTGAAGTCCTTTTGTTTACTGTCTTTACCCCAATTTACGTCACGCTTATTTATGACTTTCTCAAAGGGCAATTCTCTCCGTGGTACCTAGTGACAGCGGCAATTGCGGTATTGGGCGCGGTATTCATTAAGTTCGCAGGTATTAACGAAAACTTTTTAGTCGGCTTCCTCGTCGTGCAAGGCGCGAACCTGTGCTTTGCTATTGGTCAGGTGGGCTACAAGGTGGTGATGGAGAAGGAATCGACCGAGTTGCCTCAGCGAACCGTATTTGGTTACTTCTACTTAGGGGCGCTATGTGTCGCGTCAGTGGCTTTCATGCTACTAGGCAACCCAGAGAAACTGCCCACCACCACACTTCAATGGGGAATCCTGATCTACCTTGGCTTGATTGCGTCGGGGCTGGGTTACTTTATGTGGAATAAAGGCGCGTGCATGGTGAATGCTGGCGCGCTGGCAGTGATGAACAATGCCTTGGTTCCTGCTGGTCTGGTGGTGAATATCCTGATTTGGAACAGAGATGTCGATTTGGTTCGCTTGTCTATTGGTGGCGCCGTTATCTTATTCTCTTTATTCGTCAATGAGACGTGGGTGAAGAAGCGCGTAGCAAGATCCGCAAGCAACGCTTAGCTGATTTGAACGAGCTACATGAGTCAGCTCGGATAACCCCAAAAAGCAAAAGAGCGACCTAAGGTCGCTCTTTTTAAATCATCGCTGTAGCAATAAACCATTCAAATCAACTTCAGTGAATTTGATTGTGGCTCACTACCTGAGTCTTGGTTTCAGTGAAGGCAACATCATCAAGTTGTAGGTTGATTCGTTCCAATTCACTTTCCAGCTTCTGACTTTTCTTAAACAGCTTTTGCTGCTTCTTAATCATCTTCGCCAGTTTCTTATTGTACTTCTCTTGTTTCTTAGCCGCTTTCTTCGCTTGTTTGAGTTCAGCTTTCTCATCACCGCTCGCCTTCGCCATCAGTTTTTTCAGCTTGGCTTTTTTCTGTGCGGCTTCTTTTTTGGCAAGCTCAGGGGCCATATCAGCGGCGGCTGGATCGAACATTTGTACGCTCGGTTCAATTGCCTCGTTGATTTCCGCAAGCGACAGTTCTGGTGCAGGTAATGTTTCCGCTAGCAGGCCGCATGCGACTTTCTCTTCAACGGGTTTGTTTTGACAACCAAGAGGTGGAATTGCGGTGGGTTTGCATAGATTCGCTTGATCCGCCGAAGAACGCGCGCAAGAACGACACACGAACTTAGGTTCAGTCACCAAGCTGTGGATCTCGCCCAAGTGTTCGGTGATATCTCGACGGTTTAACTTACAAAAGCGTTTAGCCATGCTTCAACTCCAGCTAAGAATAATAATGATTCTTAGTTAGATATACATCTGTAACGCGACTATCGCAAGTGTTAAATGGCAATTTATCGTATTTATGACGGGAAATTTTCTTAGCGTGTATCTAAGTTATTGATGCTTCAATTAAGTCATTGATGCTTTCACATAGACGTCAAAACGGTTCTTTTTGGTTTCGATCGCCATGCTCGGTTTTTGCTCGTCTAACCAAGCTGCGTAATCCGGTCTTTTAACCACAACTCGCTTCGATGCCAACTTCATCGCTGGCTCAAATAGGCCATCAGCATCCAGATCGGCACCCACCAAAGATTGGAATACGCGCATCTCTTTTTTGACCAGAGCCGATTTCTTTTTGTTCTCTGGGTGTGGGTACATAGGGTCGAGGTACACCACATCAGGTTGTTCAAAGTCAGGATCGTTACTGAGCTTGTCTAAAGCATCGTGACTGGATGCGTGAATCAACTTCATGCGTTCAGTTACCCAACCACCGATATCTGGGTCTTGTTGCGCTCGCTGCAAGCCATCATCAAGCAGTGCGGCCACAACGGGGTGACGCTCGACCATTTGCACCTTACAACCTAGAGAAGCCAACACAAACGCATCGCGCCCTAAGCCTGCAGTACCATCAAGAATAGTTGGCGTTGCGCCTTTGTTTAAACCAGCTGCTTTGGCAATCGCCTGACCTTTACCACCGCCAAACTTACGTCGGTGACCAACTGCGCCTCCCACTAAATCAACAAAGATAGCGCCAAGCTTGGGCTCATCGACTTTACGTAGCTCAAGTCGCTCACTAGTCAGTACCAAAGCAAAATCGCTGCTTTCATCATGAGATAAGTTCCAGCGGGTCGCTAAGTCATTCAAATGATCGATTTGGGTAGCATCTTCGCAAATCAGTTGTAGTTGCAAGGTCGTCTCCAACAGACAGTAGTATTCAAAACAAAAGAGGCAACCAGTTTACCTGATTGCCTCAACAATACATATTAGCGGTGAAAAGTATTCCCAGCTAAAGTCGGCTTACCTAAACCAATGGCTCTGTCTCTCGCTCTTGTCTTAACTCTTCAACAAGCTCTGCGAGTGGCTTAGGTCGCCCTATGATGTAGCCCTGCGCGCAGTTCACACCCAGTTCGATAAGCTTGTCGATAATCTGGGTATTTTCAACGAACTCAGCCACGGTGTGCTTGCCCATCTGCTTGGCAAGATCATTGATCGAGCGAACCATCACATGGTCCATCTCATTCACATCAATATCACGTACAAACAAGCCATCGATCTTCACAATATCGACAGGCAGCTTTTTCAGATAGCCAAATGACGATAGCCCTGAGCCAAAATCATCCAATGCAATCATGCAGCCAAGCTCTTTGATTCGAGTGAAGAACTTGATCGCCTGCTTCATGTTACTCATGGCCGCTGTTTCGGTGATCTCTAAACAAATCTTATGACACGGTATCGATGAATCGCTCAGGCTATCTATCAAAAATTCGACAAACTCACGGTTACCCATCGAGTGACCGGAAAGATTGATTGAACACATCCCCAGTTCCTCAATAACCTCAGGGCGTTGCTCCAACCAACCCAAGGTTTGACTGACGACTTGGCGGTCAATCAAATGCGCGATGTTATAACGCTCTGAGGCTGGCATGAAGATCCCCGGGGAGATGTATTCCCCTTGGATGTTCTTGATGCGGACCAAGATTTCAAAGTGCATTTTATCGCTGTCTTCATCTAGGCCAAGAATTCGCTGCGCAAACAACTCTAAGCGATCGTTAGCCAAGGCCTCATGCACTAGGTTAACGCACTCCATCTCAAGATGGCGACGACGCAGGTCTTCATCATCTTGATGGTAAAGATGATAGCGATTGCGACCTTCTTCTTTAGCGGCATGACAAGCTGCATCCGCCTGAGCGTGCACCATCTGTGGTGAAGCTGCTGTATGGTCGATCAATCGAATACCGATAGAGCACGTCAGGTTGAGTCGAATATCATCCCACAAGAATGGATTCTCACTCATCATCGAGATAATACTGCGACACACATTCACCGCATCTCGTTCAGTACAGTCTTTCATCAGCACAGCAAACTCATCACCACCCATTCGCGCTAACACCGCATTGTAAGGCAGTACGTCTTCTAGCAGTTTGGCGCTAAACAAGATCGCAGCATCACCCGCTTCATGTCCTGCGGTATCGTTCAGCACTTTCAGCTGATCCAAATCTAGGAACAACATTGCGTGAGTTCGCATGTGGCTCTCAACCTCTTTCAGCGCCTTTTGCAGCTCTTGCTCAAAGTGGTTGCGGTTAAAGGTGTCAGTCAGTAGGTCATAGCGAGCCTGATACTCTAGCTTTTCAGAAAGCTCGTGCGTTTCGGTGATGTCTTCACCCACAATCAACAGCTGATCAGACTCCACCAACGGGCGGATATTTTCACGAATCCAGCTCTTGCTGCCGTCGGCATGGCGATATTCGATATCACGACGCCACACACCACGAATCTTATGCTGAGGTTGCAGCAAGATATGGCGAGGAATCATCGCGTTCTCATCAACATAGAATTCTCTAGGGCGATGGCCCAACAACTGATCGAGAGGGTATCCCAAAAGCTCTTCGGCAAACTGGTTCACTTGTTGAATGCGATTATTGCCATCGAGCGTAATCATCATCACCGGCTGTTTGTCGTAATACAACTTCAAGTTTGCTTCACGTTGGAACAGCTTATTCTCAGCAAGCTTACGTGAGGTCACGTCGCGCGCCTCAAAGAGAAACTGAATGTCTTCGTCTTCACTGTCCGGCATCGGCTTCAATGAAATATCCAACACCATCGCACCGCGATCTCGACACCACACCTCGGCTTCAAATCGTAAGGCTGGGTGCTCACTTTTTGCGATGAAATATTCGGCTAGCACTTCTCGCGCAGAACTTTCCCAATGTTGGTGTTGTTGCAGCGGCGTTCCCAGTTTATAGCCTTGATTATAAAGCAGCTCATGTAACTTGCTGTTACTCGACAGCAGCACGCCACCCTTATCAATGATGCCCATAAATTGCAGGCTCTGATCAAATATCGACTCCAACAGTCGTTGGCTTTGGCGACTTGCACGTTCGCTCTTCTTCAGACGGTTAAGGTAATACACCAACACCGCGATAACACACGACATGCTCAAGAACATTAAACCGATGGTGCGAATTTCATCGCGATAGCGCATTAAGAATGACTTCGGCTTATTGAGGAAGGTTACTGAGGCTTCATTCTCTGCACCCAAATCCCAACGTGAGATCTGTTGGTAATCGAGTTTGATTTCTGGCGCGCCAGCAACCACCAATGGCAATGGAGCCTTAGGATTGTTCAGCACGCTCAACAGCACGCGCCCCGTGTCTCGACCTTGCGTTTCTCCACTGTGGATCACGCCACCAATCGCACCAAACCCAAGTCCTAAATCATGCACAATATACAATGGCATCTGAGTTTTTTTGTTGAGCTGACGCCAGTCTTCTTTGCTGCTGACCCGACCATTGATGTCGCGGTAGTAGGCCCAGAACAACAAGCTTTTAGTTAGATCAGCGCGTTGCGCGAACGTCATCAGTTCTTGATAAGAATCAGGCGTATATTGCTCCACCATCCCAGAAAACTCAGGGCGTTTTTGTAGAAATAAATCCACTTGAGCGCGAATAGCTTCACCCGTTACCGAGTGATCGGTAACCACGTAAACTTTTTTAACCGTCGATTGAAGTCGATTGATCAGCTCAATATTGCTCGCCATATCAATATCTTCAGTGATACCGGTTGCGTGCAAGCCTTCAATCATTTGCGGAGAAAAATTGTTGATGCCACCAAAAATAACGGGCGTGCCATTGAGTTCGGGCGCTAAGCGTTTCATCAGATTGAGGGCGTTATTATCACTGACGACTACAGCGGCAAACTCTTCATGCGACAGCTTAGTGCGGTATAGCTGATAAATTCGCTCTAAGTATTCAGCGTTTTGAGTTCGCTTGGTATCGAGATAAACAACCCGGTAAGATAACCCATCGCGATCGAGCTCATCAGATAGTCCTTTATGGAAATCATCTGTCCAGAAAAAGCCTTGATGATAAGAGTGAATAACCAACACATCTTTTGCCTGAGCTGAAGCAAAAACACTCCAACACATCACAATAAAAAATAACGAAAATCGCACTGAATTCACCCTAACCCTATAGTTACTGCTAATATTATCACCCTTGGCTATGATGTGTACTCAAGCCGGTATGTTTTTCATTCAACCTAAGGATTATGCATGTCCACAACCACAGCTCGTCTAGATGATCTAGACCGTGCCATTCTCAAAACCTTGATGGAAGATGCACGAACTCCTTACGCTGAAATGGCAAAGCAGTTCGATGTCAGCCCTGCGACGATTCACGTTCGCATCGAAAAGATGAGATCGGCAGACATTATCGAGCGAACGGAAGTTGTGGTAAACACCAAAAAACTGGGTTACGACGTGTGTTGCTTTATTGGCATCAACCTTAATGCTGCCAAAGATTACCACTCGGCGATCGCTAAGCTGAATGCCTTAGACGAAGTGGTTGAGGCGTACTACACCACTGGTGCTTACAATATCTTTGTAAAGCTGATGTGTAAGTCGATAGAAGAGCTGCAGTTTGTATTGATCGATAAGCTGCAAGCGATCGATGAAGTTCAGTCGACAGAGACACTGATTTCATTGCAGAACCCTATCAACCGCAATGTGAATCCATAACATTGATTCGCCTTGCTTGGCATAACGCACAGACAAAAAAAGAGCCTCTAACTAGAGGCTCTTTTCGCAATAAACTAGATAGTTACCGTGATTATGCGTTGATTCCCGCGTGGCGCAGCATTGCGTCGATTTGTGGCTCACGACCACGGAAGCGTTTGAACAGCTCCATTGGCTCTTCACTGCCACCCATTTCAAGGATGTTGTTCAGGAAGCGATTACCCGTTTCAGTGTTGAAGATACCCTCTTCTTCAAATGCTGAGAACGCATCTGCCGATAGCACTTCTGCCCACAGGTAGCTGTAGTAGCCCGCGCTGTAACCACCAGCAAAGATGTGACCAAAGCTGTGTGAGAAACGGTTCCAATCTAGGCTTGGCAGTACCGACACCTTAGACTTAACATCCGCTAGCGTTTCTAGTACGCGAGCACCCACTTCAGGGTCGTATTCTGTGTGTAGCGTGAAATCGAACAAACCAAGCTCTAGCTGACGCAGGATAAACATCGCAGATTGGAAGTTCTTCGCCGCTAGCATCTTCTCTAGCATCTCTTTTGGTAGCGCTTCACCCGTTTCGAAGTGACCAGAGATGAACGACAGCGCTTCTTCTTCCCAACACCAGTTTTCTAGGAACTGACTTGGTAGCTCAACCGCATCCCAAGGCACACCATTGATACCCGCAACTGCGCCCGCTTCTACTTGCGTCAGCATGTGGTGGATACCGTGACCGAATTCGTGGAACAAGGTCACCACTTCATCGTGAGTAAACAGTGCTGGCTTATCACCAACTGGCTTATTGAAGTTACACGTTAGGTAAGCAACCGGGGTCTGTAGCTCGCCAGATTCGGTAATGCGACGACCACGACAGTCATCCATCCAAGCGCCACCACGTTTGTGTTCACGTGCGTATAGATCTAGGTAGAAGCTACCACGCAGTGTTCCAGTCGCATCAAAGATATCAAAGAAACGAACTGACTCATGCCAAGTGTCTACGCCTTGACGCTCTGTTACCGACATACCAAACACGCGGTTCAGTACCTCAAACAGACCTGAAACCACATTAGATTCTGGGAAGTAAGGACGAAGCTCTTCATCAGAGATCTCGAACAGTTTCTGTTTTTGTTTCTCACTGTAGTAAGCGATGTCCCACAGGTTTAGCTCAGAGACACCAAATTCTTTCTCAGCAAACTGGCGTAGCTCTTCAACTTCTCGCTCACCTTGCGGTTTGGCTTTTACTGCTAGGTCGTTTAGGAAGCCAAGCACTTGGTCTGGCGTTTCTGCCATCTTAGTCGACAGTGATTTTTCGCTGTAAGTACTGAAACCAAGCATGCGCGCGATCTCGTGGCGCAGCTTAAGTTGCTCGGTGATGATCTCAGTGTTGTCCCACTTACCTGCGTTTGGACCGCGATCTGAAGCGCGCGTTACGTACGCTTCATAAAGCTCTTTACGCAGTTCTTGGTTATCACAGTAGGTCATCACAGGTAGGTATGATGGGATATCTAAAGTCAGTAGGTAGCCTTCTTGCTCTTTAGACTCAGCCGCCGCTTGAGCTGCCGCCAGTGCTGATTCAGGCATACCTGCCAGCTCAGCTACGTCTGTGATCTGCTTGCTCCAACCCATGGTTGCATCAAGCACGTTATTTGAGAATTGAGAGCCTAACTCAGACTGGCGCTTGCTGATCTCGCCGTAACGATGCTGTTCATCTGCAGGTAAGCCAATGCCCGACAATTCAAAGTCGCGCAGTGCGTCGGTAATAGTTTTTTGTTGAGCTCGGTTCAGTGCAGAGAATGCTTCACTCGCCTTGATCGCTTTATACGCTTCGAACAAGCCTTTGTGTTGGCCAACCCAAGTGCCGTATTCAGATAGCACAGGTAAGCAGCTCTCATACGCTTCACGCAGTTCGTCACTGTTCACGACAGAGTTCATATGGCTTACAGGTGACCAAATGCGACCTAAACGATCATCCACTTCTTCAATTGGAGCAACTAGGTTGTCCCAGCTTGGTGAAGTATTACCTTCAAGTACTTGTTCTATCTTGTTGCGACACGCTTCAATCACTTGCTCAACTGCAGGCTTTACGTGCTCTGGCTTGATCTGTGAAAACGGAGGTAAGTCCGTGAAGGTTAATAGCGGATTAGACATATAAACATTCCTTTGGCTTTAGAGACTTTCGTCTTTTTTGTAATGAGGTCGTCTTACAGTCATCAGGCTAAAGTTCGCCCTAAAAAATCACCTGCGAATAGTTATTAAATAGTGCCCAACAAGGCAAATTTCAATAGTAGAACCAATAACTAACTGCATATTGCTAGCGACTGTTCCTGAATTGTTCGAGAATTTATGGTCCATTGAGGGTTATAATAGTCTGATTAACCCCACCTACACTAACCACACTCTAATTCGAGAGTGTTACGAGAGTTTAATTTGTTAAGTTATCGCCACAGCTTCCACGCAGGTAACCATGCCGACGTAGTAAAGCATATCGTACAGAGCCTTATTCTTAATTCTTTGAAACAAAAGGATAAGCCTTTTGTTTATCATGACACTCACTCTGGTGTAGGTCGTTACGACTTAACGCATGAATGGTCTGAAAAAACCGGTGAATACAAGCAAGGTATTGCTCGTGTGTGGGAGCAAACAGACCTTCCTGAAGACATTCAAAGCTACCTTGAGTCTATCTCAGCACTCAACAATGGCGAAAAACTGCGTTTCTACCCGGGCTCTCCACGTGTTGCACGCGCGCACCTGCGCGATCAAGACCGCATGGTACTGACCGAGCTTCACCCAGCCGATCACCCGCTGCTTGAGCAAGAGTTCCACCGTGATCGTCAGGTATCTATCTACAAAGAAGATGGTTTTAAGCGCTTAAAGGGCAGCCTGCCACCAAAAGAACGTCGTGGTTTAGTACTGATCGACCCGCCTTACGAGCTGGCAAAAGAGTACCGTGATGTCGTGACTGCAATCGCTCAAAGCCACAAGCGCTGGGCAACCGGTATCTACGCAATTTGGTACCCGGTAGTAAATCGCTGCGATATCGAAGATATGATCGAAGGTCTCGAAGGCTTAGGCATCAACAAGATTCTACAAATCGAACTTGGCGTATCACCAGACACCAACGAGCGCGGCATGACAGCATCAGGCATGATTGTGATCAACCCGCCTTGGAAGCTAGAAAGCCAAATGAAAGAGATTCTTCCATTCTTGAAGGAAGCAATTGCGCCGGCGACCGGTCACTTCAAAGTAGAGTGGATCGTACCCGAGTAATCTCGAACTTAACGTCATGCTCTGACAAATATTAAGCAGATTGTGACGTACACGAATAAATTTTAAACAGGGAGATTGAGTTCAACCGATCTGCCCTCAATATAATAATTATACAATTTAAGAATCTATAGGACGTAGGTGTTCAGTGCGCTCACTGTACCCACAGCCTTCAATAAATGGAGAAAGTAATGGCGACTCATTTTGATTACATCTGTATCGGCGGCGGTTCAGGCGGCATCGCATCAGCAAACCGCGCAGCAATGCACGGTGCAAAGGTTGCACTTATCGAAGCTCAAGACCTTGGTGGTACTTGTGTAAACGTTGGTTGTGTTCCTAAAAAGGTAATGTGGCACGGCGCTCAAGTTGCTGAAGCGATCAACCTATACTCTGAAGATTACGGCTTCGACGTTGAAGTAAAAAGCTTTAACTGGAGCAAGCTGATTGAAAACCGCCAAGCGTACATTGGTCGTATCCACCAATCTTACGACCGCGTACTAGGTAACAACAAAGTAAACGTAATCAAAGGCTTTGCTAAGTTCGTTGATGAAAAGACAGTTGAAGTGAACGGTGAACACTACACAGCAGATCACATCCTGATCGCGGTAGGTGGTCGTCCAACAATTCCAAACATCCCAGGTGCAGAATACGGCATCGACTCAAATGGCTTCTTCGACCTAATGGAGCAACCAAAACGCGTTGCGGTTATCGGTGCTGGCTACATCGCAGTTGAGATCGCAGGTGTACTAAGCGCACTAGGCACAGAAACACACTTGTTCTGTCGTAAAGAATCTCCACTACGTAGCTTCGATCCAATGATCATCGAAACGCTAGTAGAAGTAATGGAAGCAGAAGGTCCAACACTTCACACGCACTCAGTGCCTAAAGAAGTTGTGAAAGAAGCGGATGGCACACTGACTCTACACCTAGAGAACGGCAACACTCAAAACGTTGACCACCTAATCTGGGCTATCGGTCGCCATCCAGCAACTGACGCTATCAACCTAGCATCAACTGGCGTTGAGACGAACGATCGTGGCTACATCAAGGTAGACGAGTTCCAAGCGACTAACGTTCCTGGCATCTACTGTGTTGGCGACATCATGGAAGGCGGTATCGAGCTAACTCCTGTAGCGGTTAAAGCAGGTCGTCAGCTTTCTGAGCGTCTATTCAACGGTCAAACTAACGCGAAAATGGACTACAAGCTAGTGCCTACTGTCGTATTCAGCCACCCACCTATCGGCACGATTGGTCTAACGACTCAAGAAGCTGAAGAGAAGTACGGCAAAGACAACATCAAGGTTTACACATCTGGCTTCACGGCTATGTACACAGCAGTAACCAAGCACCGTCAACCTTGTAAGATGAAGCTAGTATGTGCTGGCGAAGAAGAGACTGTCGTTGGCCTACACGGCATCGGTTTCACGGTTGATGAGATGATTCAAGGCTTCGGCGTTGCAATGAAGATGGGCGCAACCAAAGCAGACTTCGACTCTGTTGTGGCGATTCACCCAACGGGCAGCGAAGAGTTTGTTACCATGAGATAATCAACGTCTTAGTTGAGCACTCTTTAGAAGCAGGCCTTGTGCCTGCTTTTTTTATGTCCGCTTTGAACCCTGGTTCTCGATTCGACGTAACACAAATATCCACCTATCTAGAACAGCAATGGAGTTTGTTATGAATCTATTAATTGAATCATTTGAAGGCGGGATTTACTTGGCTTACCAAATCGTTGGCGAGCAAAAGCAGTTAATTAAGGACGACCATCAGCACCCAATGAAGTTTTTGAGTGTTAATCAAGCACGCGACCACTTCAGTGATCAAGGCGTAGCCTCGGCTACCCTCATCCATAACAGTGCTTATGACGAAATGTGTGGTGAACACTGTGGTAGCACACAGCCTTTCGAGATTGATTTGAAGTGGAGTTAAATCAACCTCAAATCAATCGCGATAAAAATTGAAAGGCTTGCATCAATGCAAGCCTTTCTTATGGGAGTCACTTTCACTTTTAATCACCTAGATTAGCGCGATGTCCGTTTAAGTCTTCGTTTAATGTTCTGCTCTTTCACTACAAAGTCGAATAGCGGAGCGAACAGGTTGGCAAACAAGATAGCGAGCATAATGCCCTCTGGATAAGCAGGATTGAGCACTCGGATGCCGACCGTCATCACGCCGATCAAAATCCCATAGGCCCATTTACTCTGATTGGTAAACGCGGCAGATACTGGGTCTGTCGCCATGAAGAAGGTACCAAACGCTACACCACCCAACACAAAGTGCCAGTAAAACGGCATCGAAAACATCGAGTTAGTATCCGACCCTATCCAGTTCAGTAAACTCGAGGTCGCCACAAGCCCAACAATCACACCGGCGACAATGCGCCAAGACGCTATCTTCATCACAATCAAAATCAACCCCGTCAGCATGATAAGCAGTGACGACACCTCACCCATCGAACCTGGAATATTACCGATAAAGGCATCCATCCAGGTGATCGCCTCGCCAGTCATATTATTGATTAGTGACGGGCTGCCGCCTTCATACCATTGACTCAGCGGTGTCGCGCCTGAATAGCCGTCAGCGGCAACCCACACAAGCCCACCCGACATGTTGGCTGGATAGGCGAAATAGAGAAACGCGCGGCCTGCAAGGGCTGGGTTCAAGAAGTTTCGTCCTGTACCACCGAACAGCTCTTTGGCGACAACGATACCAAAGGTGATACCTAAAGCGGCTTGCCAAAGCGGGATGGTTGGCGGAAGAATGAGTGCGAATAGTACCGAGCTAACAAAGAAACCTTCATTCACCTCATGTTTTCGTACAACGGCAAATAAAACCTCCCAGAAGCCACCTACCACAAACACCGTGGCATAAACGGGTAGGAAATAGAGTGCACCAAGCAACATCTGACTTTCCCAGCCACTTGCCACCAATGACTGCGCATCACCAAATGCCCACGACAGACGCCAGCTGCTTTCAATAACCGAGGCAAGTTCGTTAAGTTGATAGCTGGAGGTTAATGCGAGGACGCTTTGGTGTCCGACGTTATACATCCCCCAGAACATTGCCGGGAAAGTCGCCAGCCATACCAGAATCATGATGCGCTTTAGGTCAATGCTGTCACGAACATGGGTTATACCGCGGTTTACGTTTCCGGGTGTATAGAATATTGTCGCGAAAGCTTCATACACTGGGTAGAGCTTTTCGTACTTCCCTCCGGCTTCAAAGCGTGGAGCCACGTCTTCTAATCGTTTCTTTAAACTCATAATCTCAATCACCTTATTACTTGAGTTATGGTTTTCTACGCATCAGCCGCGCTATTTGAACAATTTTTAACGATTTTTAATCAAATTCGTCTTGAAGAACGAGTGTCTAAAAGTCGAACCGATGTTGAAAAAGAGAGGCGTATAATCGAGTAGGAGGAGGCCTCACGGCCTCCGTCCTCTCACACCACCGTACAAG
>NZ_JBFSVE010000042.1:0-47572 GCF_041467715.1 Vibrio sp. 10N.247.311.14 | reverse complement strand
TGCCTTGGAACTTCAAACACTGACAAGTCGCCCCGTGGGTTCATGGGGCGGATACTTTCGAACCAGCATCTTTTGCACCTTGGTTTATGGTATCTACAAGCTTGTCCCCTAGATTTTGACTAACTTCTAAAGAATTCGGAACTAACTTGAGAAGCTCCAATCCTTTTGGAGAAAGAGTTATATCAATACATTTCTTCGATGTATAAAACCCAGCCACTTCATTTTCTATTTTCCCGTATAAAAAGCCTGAATCAATTAGCCAAAGGGCTGTATCAAGTAAAAAATCAACCTCTTGGCATTTATTTGCATATTCTTCATATCCCTCATTATCCTCAAGGAATGAATGATGCTCATAGTTGATCCCAAGAAACTCAAAAGCATCAATTTCTGTTCTTCGAGGAAAGTTTTCATACAGATGAGCTAGTAGCATTGCCACCAACTCGTCGAACTTTTGAATGTTGTTCATATTTTATCAACTCGTGTAACGCCGAATTAAGCGGACTATAATTGTTGGCTATAAACTGGAGTAAGGCGAAACTGAGCCAACTGTTATAGTTCCGTTTAAAGCGCTTGTTGAACGAAGCCGCTACGCGGCAGAGTAAAACGAGTGCGAACCATACTCTTGTAACACCATCACCCTGATGGTCGTTCACAGGAGTAACCCCATGAAACCCGATGACTTAAAACGTTACAACACCCTTTATGAACAACACCTTACCAACCTAAAGCTGCAAGGTAAACGACCCGCGACCATTGATGCCTATTCCCGTGCGGTTCGTCGGATCACCGCTCATTTCGACCGAGCCCCTGATACATTAACGACCTCTGACCTCAAACAGTTCTTCGCGTCTCTTATTCAAACCCACTCGTGGAGCACCATAAAACTCGATCGTAATGGCTTGCAGTTTTTCTATCGCTACACGCTCGATAAACAGTGGGAGTGGCTCAATATCGTCAAGCCGCCACAAGTAAAACGACTGCCCGACATACTGACACCACAGCAAGTCAGCTCGCTGATTACTCACACTCGACAAGCACGTTATCAGGTGTTTTTTCTTACTCTGTACAGCATGGGGTTACGACTCAGTGAGGGATTAAATCTTACGGTTCATGATATCGACAGCCAAACAATGCGCGTTCACATACGGGAAGGAAAAGGCGGAAAAGACCGAATGGTGCCGCTTCCGCAGCGAACGCTTAAGGCACTCCGCACGCACTGGCTTACCCATAAGCATCCTTGCTACTTATTTCCTGGACTTGGTACATGTCACGACACCCCCATGGATCGTGGCGGAATTCAAAAGACGATGAAACTTGTACTTAAAGAGTGTGGTATCAAAAAGCATGCGAGTCCTCATTCACTCAGACATTGCTTCGCAACGCACTTACTTGAGCAAGGAGTCGACCTGCGTTCACTGCAATCACTGCTCGGTCATGCAAGCCTCAACACCACGGCACGATACACCCGAATGACTCAGATAAAGCAGCGTGATGCGGCAATGGCCATCAACCAATTAACGGATGATCTAGACTTAACATGGAGCATAAAATGAGTACTTTCATTGAACTGCTTCGCCAGCATCATCGTGCGCTTAAGCATCACTATCATGCGCAGATAAATGGCGATATGCATCGAGCTATTGGGGCGATGCTCCGTTGCAAAACAGAGCAACAAGGACGCTCACAATGGTTCTGCAGTCACTGCCATCACGATGACCGATTGCCTCTTTCTTGTGGTCATCGCCATTGCCCTCAATGCCAACAACGCACCACTTCTGACTGGCTACAGCGTCAACAGCAAAAACGGTTACCTGTTCACTATTTCATGGTGACCTTCACTTTACCGTATCAATTGAGAGTGCTGGCAAGACATCAACCTAAAGCGATATATAACGGTATGTTTAAGGTGGCATCAGGGGTATTAAAGGATTTTGCCAACCGACAACGGCAAGGTGAACTTGGTTTTACCGCCGTGTTGCATACTCACAGCCGACAACGAAACTTGCACCCACATCTGCACATTATCGTGGCGGCAGGCCAATACGACGCGTCGAGGCAAACGTGGCACAAAGGCAACAAGCATTACCTCTTCAACGCGTTTGCTTTGGCCAAAGTATGGCGAGCAAGAATGCTAGAGGCCATTAATCAACACCCAACGTTGTGGCTGCCGAGTGGCATACCCAAACAATGGGTGGTCGATTGCAGACAAGTAGGATACGGTCAGGCTGCACTCAACTATTTGGCGCGCTATCTCTATCGCGGTGTGCTGCCTGATGAAGACATCATCAGTATCACAGATGATACTGTCACCTTCCGCTATAAAGAGAGTCAGACCAATGCATGGCGAACGCGCACCTTGCCCATTCTGAAGTTTTTGCTGCTCATTTTGCAACACGTGCTGCCCAAAGGGTTGCAGAGAGTACGAGACTACGGATTTTTACGTGGTCAAGCTCACGCCTTAAGAGCCCGCATTCAACTGCTGTTATTGAACTTGGTCTATATGATGATGCCGCTAACGGCACCGATAAGGAGCAAAGCGATAAGAATCTGCCCTTGCTGTGAGCATGAGATGGCGTGTGTTGGAGTGAGCCGACCCATGTAGCCGAAAGGCATTTGATAATAAGGAGAATGGCATTGACGAAATCAAAGGAGATGTAACGACGAAAGAAACGAAAAATAGCTAACTGATTGATATGATTGCTATCGCAACCTTATCTTAGCTTCGCTCGCTTTGAGAAAAGCCTCAAAGCGATGTGCCCTTCAAGTTCAATCGTACAATTTACTTAATAAAGTGGCTTCGGGCTTGTTCAACACTCGGGATTTAGTGTTGGCTGCGCAACACCTTAATCCTTATTTGTTATAACCTATTACAGTAAAGCCTGAAGTTTGGTTAAAATGGACTCGGAATATAGCCCAGCTAAAACACCTATAATTAACCCTCCTGTAAGGTCCTCTACAGTAATAGCTTTAGTTGCCTCAGGTTTTCTGGACGCAAGCAGACTGATCACTAACCCCAACGCTATACTTCCACCTAAAACACCCCAATTAATTAGCGCTCCGTCAGAAGTTGATATAAGCGTATTTTTTATAATATACCCTACCGTAGCTCCGATCATTCCACCTGTAGGTACGGCAAAAGCAGAAGGAAAAATAGAAACCCTTGAAGTTGCTGTACGAGTGTGCACAACATCATCATTTAATTTATAAGTTGCTTTAAATGAAACATCCATTTTCTTTGATTTTAAGAGGTGAGGTGCTCTGTATGAAAACGGAAAAGTAATCGTGCTTCCAACAGGTAGAGAGATCCCTTTTGAAAACTGTTTACCTTGAACCTTTTCAAGACGATCCATCACTCTTTTTAATTTATCTTTATTTATAGAAAACGCTTTGGGTAAAAAGGATTCCTCAGGCTCAAAGCTTATTACTTCTTTCTCAAGTCGTTCTACATCTTCCCATTCATCGATTTTTAAGGCTTCTTCTGCCCAATAAGGAGTTGTTGGCTGTGTTTTCTTTTTAGAAAAAATAGAAGCATATCCATCTACAAGTTCGACAATGGCTAATGCAATAGCCTCAGTGAATGTAAGCTTCTTTCTACGTTTTCTCGCATAAGCACTTTCCACCCCTCTTTCTAACTCCCTGATTAAACGCCTTTTCTTATCTTCAAGCTCTGTTAAATTAGTCGCATCAAGGTCATCATTTATTGATAGCTCTCGACCAGCCGAAAGAGTGTTAAAAACCTGCAAATCAGATATAGGTTGACCAGAAATATTCGTAACATTTAAGCTCACTGAATACTCTTGGCTACCTGCAATATACTCTTGGGACACCAAATTAATGGCGATACTTTCTGAATCTTTCACCACTTCTCCTTGAGGTCATAGCAGCTATTCGATAGAAAACTCTGCATCTAAATACAGAATTTTTCATCTAGATTGTTATGCACCCGATTGTACTAGCCTTTGCCTTTTCATTACAATCACTTACACCGTAACCTTAGTGATAAGCGTAGCAAATACAGAAATTACCTAACCAATATAACGCCCAAAAAAATCATAAACTTATGCGCTTTTCAACTGTGTTTTAACCATCAGAACCCTTCCCTATTTCAGAGCTAATTGAACTCTATAGATCCAATGCTTGACCCTATACGGTAAGGTGTTTATATTGTCGCCCGTCCAACGGGGCACATCCTAAAATGCACACCGGCCATCCTGCCATCACTGGTGCATTTATATTGGTGTTTTGAACTTCCATGCTAACGAAACTTCGTCCTTTTACTCGTGAATCGGGTGCGCTTATGCATCTTTCGATTCCAATCATTTTGACTCAAATAGCTACCCAAGCGATGGGATTTGTCGATACGACAATGGCTGGCCAAGTAAGCCCTGCTGATCTTGCCGCTATTGCACTCGGCACCAGCCTTTGGATTCCTGTGTTGCTGTTGCTGCGTGGTGTGATTATGGCGTTAACGCCTGTAGTCGCTTATCACCGAGGCGCTCGCGACTTCCAAAGTATCTCTGTTGAATTCTTCCAGATGGTTTGGTTGGCATTAATTGCTAGCGTACTACTCATCGCTTACCTCGTAAGTGCCAAACCGATCTTGGAATGGATTGGGGTTGCCGCTGAAATCATCCCTATCGGCAGTGACTATGCCTTTGCCCTCGCCTTCGGTGTGCCGGGTATTGCCCTGTTCTACACCTTGAACGGTTTCTGTGAAGGTATGAACAACACCAAAGTGCCAATGATCATTTCTGTGGTTGGTTTATTGGTCAATATTCCGGTCAACTACGTGCTTATCTACGGTAAGTTCGGCTTCCCTGAAATGGGCGCTGTAGGTTGTGGTTGGGCGACAAGCTTGGTGTACTGGTTAATGTCGGGAATGCTGTATTCCTACATTAAAGGTCATCACCACTACAAGACCATCATCAAGTTTTCAGATGCGAAGCCAAAAGCAAAAGAGATGCTTCACCTTCTAAGATTAGGTTTACCCATCGGGATGAACATTGCAGTGTGTGGCAGCATCTTTGCGGTAATCGCACTGATGATTGGTCGTATTGGCGCTGAGAACGTAGCAGCCGCGCAAATTGCACTTAACATTTCGAGCCTAACTTATGTGATCCCGATGAGTATCTCGTTTGGCATTACGATTCGTGTTGGGCACGCTCTAGGTGAAAAAGACGAACTCGGTGCGATTGAACGCAGCAAAGTCGGTATCTTGGTTGCGGCGTTGATTTCATTACTTTCGGTTGCGATGTTCCTTCTGTTCCCTGAGTGGATCATTAGGCTTTACACAACCGACCCTACAATAAGCGCGACAGCAGCAGTATTGTTGACCTTTACCGCTATGTACCAATTCAGTGATGCATTGCAAACCTCTGCTAACGGCGCACTGCGTGGTTATAAAGATACTAAGATCCCGATGATCTTAGCTATCGCTTCATACTGGGGCTTAGCGTTACCACTGGGTATGGTGTTGGGCTTAACAGACCACATTGTTCCAGCAATGGGTGAAGAAGGCTTTTGGATTGGTATTCTAACGGGCTTGAGTGTTTCAGCAGCTCTGATGCTACTTCGCTTACGATACGTGATTAAGAAGCGTGACTTGCCGCCAGCAGATGCAGCAATAGCAAACTAAGAAAAATCATCAAACTAATACAAAAAAAGCGCGTTATTGCTACTCGGCAATAACGCGCTTTTTTATTCTGTCTCTAAAATCTAATGATGAGTTCGCTTAACAGTTGTTGTTCACAATACGAACTGTACACTCACATCCTTCATCAGGACATTGGCTGCCATTTGTTCGGCCAAAAGAGTCATAAAGAACAAAGCAACCTTGGCGCGTCTCTAGATCCGCATCCGTTATGTTCGTACTATCTAATTCAGCTTGGGTAAAGTCGTATTCATACCCGATCACAGTGTGTCGATTACCAAAATCAGAAGTTAAGCTGTCATCATCTGATAAGGTCATAAAATCGATCATCGTCAATTTGTCGCCCGACTCCCCTCGGCTTTCCGGACAAAGTGTGCCCCAGTCAACCTCAACACTGCCGATACCAAAATCGATCACGTAGTTGCTCTGATCTCCTGGGTTTGATGCATCAGGGTTAAGCCCAGCGATAATAGCTTTAGACGTTACCTGTGTGATTACTCCTTCCATTGCACCCGCAACCCCCTCAAGTACCGCTTCTCTCGCCGACTCTTGGATATTAAGAAACCTCGGCGCTGCTGTTACAGCAATAATACCGATTATCACGATCACAACGATTAATTCCATTAACGTAAAGCCGTTTTTCTTCATAACACCCACATCATGCGACACCTTAAAGATTCGATAGCTCAATCATTCAATAACTTAATGAATTATCATTAACTATACATCCTGAATAGCGCACTTAAAACTCGACTTAGAGCGTGATAACACAGTCAACCTCAAATCATTTTATATACATTAAGTTGATATAATTCTTTGAAGCGTTATCACACAAGGGTTAAATCGGTTTTCTACATGTAGTTCTGTTGAGTTAGCTGAGGCTAAACAGGGATCGATTTTAATCCAAATATTTGAGCTAGCGCATGAACGACTAAATAGAGAATGCATACAGATAACGCAAAGGCGAACCAATTGGTCCGCCTTTTTTAAAGATTTGAGCTTAACAAGACATGTTTATCGATTAATCGCCAGATATGAGCCTGCAGCAATCATTATTCCACCAGCACTTTGATTTAAGCGTTTATGCGCGCGCGGCGTTTTAAGCAAAGTCACCATGCGTCCCGCTCCCATCGCAATCAGCATTAAGCCAGCCATTAGTGCAATAGAAGCTAATACAGAAACTAAGACAATATCCTGTGAGCGTAAAACCGTCAGATCAACAAACGTGGGTAAAAAGGAAATATAAAACAGAATCACTTTAGGGTTTGACGCTGAGATCAGAAAACCTTGCGCGAAGCTAGTAAGTTCTGATTTCTGACTTTTTCTGGCTGCATGCTCTGCCTTACCTTGCACTTCAGGTAAGGCCTTAAACATTTTGTACCCGAGGTAAATAAGGTAAGCTGCGCCGACATAACGAATGACCTCGAAAGCAAATGACCAGTTCTCCGCAATGGTTGCTAAACCAAAACAAGCAAGCGCTAGATAAATAAGATCACTGCATATCATGCCTAAAGAAAGGGAAATGCACTTTCGCCATCCATCGACCATTCCACGAGCCAAAATCGCAAACACACCGGGCCCTGGAGTAATGCCAAATATAAACATGGCAATAAAGAATGTAACCGCACCTTCAAACGACATTGGCTTGTCCTTATTCATAGCTCAACATGATATTTGCTGAACGTAACATGCGTCCTTAAAGGGAGTAAAGAAACTATTCACCGATCCTTTACTTGCGGTATCAAGGCGTTTAAATCTGCTTTTATTACTCGCTTAGAATATTCACCTAATGACAGTCGCTCGCTAATTAAAAACGTTCAAAACCTTTAACACTAAAAAAGCGAACCGTATGGCTCGCTCTTTATACTTCAGCTTCAGTTGAAAAGAAACTTATCTAGTTCGCGATTGGCGACAGTAACTTAGGGTTTACGACTAAGTTTCTCACACCGTGTGCGTGGTCTTCATTAAAGTCGTTCCCCTCACACCAGCTACCAACCGTTGCGATGTTCACTTTCGCCACTTGTGGTCTCACGCTCCATGTGACTTGGAACGGTGAACCTTGTTCGTTGTAACCTGGGCCCGTAGTCGAGCCTGCATATTGAATGGCAGAACCTGTATTTTGTGGAATGTTCGTCGCTTGGTGCAAACCATTCACTTTAGAGTGCTTAGCTAGCTCTTCAAAATCGAGCGCTTTGTTATCATTCACTAAGACGTAGACTTGGGTTTCTACACGTAGCTGAGGGTTAGTAATTGCATCATTGAAACACGCCCCTAATGTTTCACCCGGCTCCACTTGCGCCGTTGAGTACACATAATGCACTTCAATAGTATCACCGGAATGAAGCGAACCATGATCGCTCGGACAAACCTTACCCTCAAATGGTTTTAGTTCAGCCTCGCTTAGCTTACCTGTGTATTTGAATCCACTTTGGAAACCTTTGCCGTCACCATTACCCGCATACTGGGTAAACTCACCGCCTTTGTGCTCTGCATTTTTATGAAAGTGAATATTACATAAGTTCATCGCGGTTGAATCAAGGGCATCCGAGAACAGCCTAGTATTTGTACCTTCTAATGAACCCAAATCTCTTGGAGCTTGCGGTCCAAAACCTTGTCCTTGGGTATTTTCAGAAAGCTTTGCTCTTTGTTCTGCGATAACACCATCTGATACAGACTCATGGTTCGCGTCTGATGCACTTGCATGACCTGACAACATCACCAATGCGGCACTTAAAAACACACTCTTATTCTTCATTTTTCTTCCCTAGAATATTGATAACTAAACCCAAACCGACTTAACAGCAAACATCTTACTATGCTCATAAGTGAATATAAGGCTTGTCTTTGTAAGATTAGATTTCATTGCTTACTTTGGGATGAGTATTAGAACCCTTGATGCATATAACAAGTCAAACAGGGTAAATTCGGCGAGTCCCTTCCAGAACGAATAATTTCCTATTTACGTTAACCGTCGCCTGACTCAGCGCTCAGATAAGTGAGCACGATTCTTAGGAAGAACGGTGGCCAGATTTAGAAGATCAAAAAAGGCGAACCATCTGGCTCGCCTTCACGTTTCATTCTATCTATTAGGTTGTGGTTCTAAGTTAACGATTTAACCGTTACCGGTGGCAAATATCCCAAACGTCATGACGTTCAATGCATCTGTCACGCCCTCTAGTGATTTAATCACCGTCTTAGTCGGTTTATTATGACGAATAAAATAGCTTCCGATGCCTTTTTCACCGCCACTCTTAGCATCGCTTTCAGTTGTTTCTGTCGCTTCTATTTGAGAAGGCTCCACTGATTCTGGCTCTGCATTGGCGTGAGCTATCGTGTCTTTATTTGAATCAAGGTTAGTGAGTGGTTGATGATCAACGATTGAATCATGGGAAGAATCAACGCTGGTCTCAGCGTTTGTATCCTTTGAAGTCTCGAGATTACTCTCTCCCTCTATACTTTTCGACATAGCGTCTTCGTTGCTCAATGTCTCGTCGTCTAGCTGATGATTACTCGTTGAAGAACAGGCTGTTAAGAAGAACAGGCTAACGATGAATATGAGTAAGTTTCTCATCATAATGATAAAGCACGAATTAATAAAACATTGTTCGATTGTATTTTATTTGGCTGACGACATCCAGTGATAAACGGAGTAAACACGAACAGTCACGGTCTTGAAGAGTAAACAAAAGCGTACGGGTTTAGTGCTTAAGAATAATAATTCGAGAGCTCAATTAGGTTGCCCGCCGCTTATCATCTGAAAGGTGGTGTCAGTTAGGCTTGGGGATTCACACGCTATAAGCTTAATCTTTACTGGAACACAGTTCAGAGATTCGGTCACACATGGCTTGGTTGACTGCGAAGTGGGTGTTGAGGAATGCTAGTTGGGCAAGTGCCGATTCAGCGGTGCGCTCGTAGCCTTGGGTAAAGGTTGGTAGCAATTGGGCAAACTTAGGGAAGCGTGCTTCTAGCCTTCTATCCGACATAAATTCATCAACGAATTCAGGCTCAGACTGTTCAGTTTGATCCACAAGATCGATCAAACGATCGAGTGCGTAAGATTGAACGAACCGACTGCCCGACAGCTTTTCGCCTCGGTTATAACGAGACATACCCACATAAAGATTGGTTAGAGCCTCACCAATGATCCAATCTTGGGAATTAGTGTCTGTCTCCCCTTTTATTGGTGAAACACAACACTGTGTATCAAATTCATGTTGCTGCCAAACAATACGCCCTTCAGCAAACGGAATGTGCGCTAACTCGTGGGGTTCAAACACTGCAAACTCACAAAAGATTCCGTCAGCGTACAGAACTTTATAGCCATCGACGGTATTTCTCACTGCGTAGTCGATTGAGTGAATATCAGATAGCCAATGCAAACTGTCTAAGAAATACTGCTTGTGCCCTGTTTGCACTATTGCGAAAAAATCGACATCTGAATACTGATCAAGTCGTTCTGTTTCAATACCTACTGAGCCCAATCCCAGCAAAGCATGAGCCTTACCCGATGCTTCCAAAGACTCCCCAATCGCATCTAAACGCTGGAGTAATTTTTCTGGTGTGTTTATGTGTCTTGTCTGTATCACTTTGTCCGTCTGCATTGCTCAATCCCTATCAAGTTGAATGCCACTCAACCTAACTGATAGTTAGAACATCTAAGAAGCTTAATTTATAAAATGTGTGTTTTGGATAACGATCTGTGCAAGTTATTGTTTGAATTAAGGTGGGATTTAGAGGTGAGAAAGAGTGTGTACAAGCTATAAACAACACTCTTCTATCATGACTTATCTTTTTAGCAGCTCATATTTGCAACAACGTTGACGCCATGCTCACGAAGTTTGCTTTTCTTCCAAGATCTCGCGTCTGCCGACATATGAACAGAGACCGTAAAACCCAATTTGGCACTCATGATACCGATCGACATGCCTAGATTACCCGTGGATCCTACCGCAATGCTGTATTGTTGGAAGAAGTTACGAAACTCAGGTTCGAGCAGCTTGCTGTAGTCATCGCTCTCACACAGTAACCCCGCTTCAATCGCAAGCTTCTCGGCATGTGTTAGTACTTCATAAATACCACCACGCGCTTTGATTGAACCTGAAATCGGCAAATGGCTGTCTTTCTTAATCATCAAACGCCCTTTTATTGGCTGCTGATAATGTGCTCCCAATGCTGATTTCATAGATGGAATGTCAACAAGCTCAGACTCGATGATGCCATTGGTCGCTTGAGTTTCAGGAAACGCCTTGGCTAGATAAGGAGCAAACCTTTGCAGCCTCATGCTCGCATCGTGAATATCTTTTTCGCCTAATCCCACATAGGGTAAACCTTGCTCCAAAGTCGTGATGTTTGGGTTAAACCAAGTCACTTCTTCGAGACTCACTAATTGTTGTAGCAGTGGGAAGTCTGAGATGAGCTTGTCGATATTCAATACAGTCATGGGTGACCTTTTCTGGCTAAGCGCGTACTGCGCAGGTTCAATCATTAGTAAACCTATTTAAACGGTATTTGTGTAATCATTCAATGATCTGTAGGCTAGCCTGTCTTCTCATAAGCAAACAGTAGAACAACCTATGAGCGCCTCTCTTCGTAATAGCATTTTCGTCATGTTAGGGATTCTATTCCTAGCACTTAACCTTCGTGGGCCTTTTACGAGCTTGGCTCCTGTACTTTCTCAGGTTATGGAAGGCCTCAACCTTACGTCATCGGCTGCTGGCTTCTTAACAGCTTTACCACTGTTAACTTTTGCCTTGTTCTCACCATTAGTCACCAAGATATCCCAACGAATTGGTCTAGAGCCTAGCCTACTATTAGGCTTAGTCCTGATCACGTCCGGGATTACACTGCGCTCTGCTGGGTTAATCCCAACTTTGTATATCGGCACGGTGATGATCGGGCTTGGTATCGCAATTGGTAATGTGTTGTTACCCGTTGTAGTGAAAATTAGCTTCCCGACACGCATCGCTACTGTGACTTCTTTGTACATCTTTACGATGGGCATCGGGTCGACGTTAGGCTCAAGTTTGATGGTGCCATTTTCAGAACTCACCTTGTTCACTATGACAGGTTGGCAATTAGCGCTGTTAATGAACTTGGTATTTCCAATATTAGCTTTACTGATCTGGTTACCTAAAATCAGAAAACGTTCATCTTCTGCTAACGATAACAAGCAACAAGACAGACCTCTGCCGATGAAGAAGATGATTAAAAGCGGCGTTGCGTGGCAAGTAACGTTAGCGCTTGGGCTTAACTCATTTACCTTCTACTCTTTGGCTGGCTGGTTGCCACAGATCTTGAGCGACCTTGGCTACAGCGAAATAGATGCAGGCTACATTTATGGATTTTTGCAGTTTTCGACTATGGTTCCGGGGCTGCTGTTACTGCCGTTCTTAGCCAAAAGTGACAATCAACAATGGCTCATCACTCTGTGTGCATCGAGTGTATTTGTTGGATTGATTGGCCTATTGTATTTGCCTGAGTTTGCGATTTTTTGGGTGGGACTGTTTGGATTAGCCAACTGCTCGACGTTTATTATCGCGCTCTCTTTTGTTGGCTTGCGAACATCGAATAGCAGCCAAGCCGCATCATTGTCGGGTATGGCTCAGGGAATCGGCTATGCGTTGGCAGCCACTGGTCCAACGCTGGTGGGTAAGCTTCACGCTCAGACAGATTCTTGGAGTGTGCCGATTCTGTTGGTCGCATCTGTTGCCTTTGCGTGCACGATTTTCGCGGCATTGGCAGCACGTGATAAGAAAGTGAGCGTTTAGGCCAAACAGAATGATTATGGCGTCGCGACTTTATTTGCTCGCGACTCTATGGCTGACGACGGTTTTGATGTATTCACTTGGCGACAAACCAAACTTCCCTTTGAAGCGCTGACTAAAACGCCCTTCCGATTGGTAACCGCAAGACTGAGCCAACATCGCCACATTCTGTTGTCCGTTTTGCATCAGATAAAGCGCGTGACTTAACCGAACTTCAGCTAATACCTCTCGATATTGCATACCTTCCAGTTTGAGCTTCCGAATCAATGTCCCTCGGCTCATCGCAAAACGCTCCGCCACCGACTCTAATGGATGCTTCTCGTCTGGTGAATGTGAAAGATAATGGCTGAGCTTTTGGCTAAACGAGACGTTGGCACTGGTAAACAGCCGATGCAATACTCCTTTTTCGGCCAATTGCTGGTACAAGCCCTGCAACCAAAACTGCTGAGTCTCTTTGCTCATGCTCTGTGTATCAAACGAAAACAGCGCATTAAGTGAGTCTTGTAAGTTTCGCTCCGCTTTTACTGTAGGCAGTCCCAGATCATTCGACCGTTCCTCACTTAAATCAAGCATCGCCTGAGAAGGTTGGAATTGAAAGCTGAACACTCGCGACAAGAAGCGCCCTTTGTGGGGCATGTTCTCAAAACTTAGTGAAGCTGATGCCTCACACAATAACAGCTCAGAATGTGAGAGCTCTGCCGCTGAATCTTTCCAAAACAGGCGCTTACTGCCTGTAATGATCTGAATGATACTAGGGGATAGAATCCTCACATTACGCAGTTTTTGTAACTGCTCTGCACGAAAGATCGTCACTTGATATTGATGATTCATCTCATCCCCTTGTTTACTTATTATGTACGTGTATAAGCTTTAACGTACATAAGCTATTAACGTGTATAAGTTGCGGTCAGTTTAGCTTTGTCTAAAGCCATGATGTTCAACGTGAATCCAACCACAGCCGACGGCGTATTTTCGTCGAGGTTAAGTTTGTCCGTTGGTAATGCCCAAACCGTGAACTGGTAACGGTGCATACCATCTTTTTCTGGAGGACAAACGCCACCGTAGCCAACTGTACCGTAATCAATGCGACCTTCTTTGCCACCGACTTTAGAGATGTCGACACCGCGAGGTAGCTCGTTCACAGTTGCAGGGATATCAAACGCAACCCAATGCCAGAAGCCACTTTCAGTCGGTGCATCTGGATCATAAGCTGTGATAGCAAAGCTTTTGGTACCTGCTGGTGCATCTTTCCACATCAATTGTGGTGATTGATTATCGCCGTCACAACCCCAACTAGAGTATTCAAAAGTCTTTGCCATTGGGTGACCTTCTTGAATATCGTTGCTGGTTAATTCGAACGCATGAGCAGAGCCTGCAGCCAAAATACTGATTGCCAATACTGATTTGATGATGAGTTTCATAATGGTTCCTCTTATTAGGTATGAGCCCAGTATAGTCCCCTCAACCTGTCCAATAATGACAGTAAGTACACAATTATCTAGTTTATTTCAAACAAATGATACTTACTGTATTTGTACTTTATTATTTAAAAGCATGACCCACTCGACAATTTGTTGTTAAAAGAACACTTGTTGACATTCAGGTTACAAATCTAATCCAAAAGTCTTTAGACTCGCCTCACGACTTTTAATGAGAATGATTGGATGCGCAGGTTTACCTTAGCCCTTTGCTTGATCTTTTGGCTCCCAACTCTCGCCAATGCCCAAAGTTTGCAAGATAAGTGGCAAACCCTGTATCAACTGAGCTGGCAATCATCTCCAATCTTAGTATCTCAACAAGAGTTGGCTCAATATCCGAAAGTTCTGCTCCATGAACGTAGCCGCTATCCTGATTTCAACCAATTCAGTTGGGACGACATCGCTGCATTAGCATCAATACAAGATCACTGCCAAGCGATTGAAAACAGTAACCCTTCATTACATGACGCCATCGAGTTTGAGCTCGCTTTGTGTCAGCAACAAGCATTGGATTCGATTTGGTTTGCAGCACACTCCAAACGTCACCCTGCTGGTGGCAGCTTTGCTGATCGTTATTTGGCAGCTTACCCAGACGTAAGCGAGCAAATACGCCCGTTTTTGAGTATTACCAACCCACAGCACCCTTTATATACCAAGCTAGAAGCACTCACGGCACAAGGCAGAGAAGCACTGCTCAATGGATACCGCGCTTGGCAACAAGATGATGTGCTTTGGTTAAGTGGCGAACAAGGCTGGAAAGCCATTCCCTTAGATGTTTGGCAACCTATCGCAGAGCAACAAGAGGTATCTTTGGCAGGTGAAACCTGTACTTTTCGTTACAGCAACGTTTGCTTAAGCGAGCCTAGCAATGACAATCTGA
Organism: Vibrio sp. 10N.247.311.14; assembly: GCF_041467715.1. NCBI lineage: Bacteria > Pseudomonadati > Pseudomonadota > Gammaproteobacteria > Vibrionales > Vibrionaceae > Vibrio > Vibrio sp. 10N.247.311.14. The sequence goes on along the minus strand of NZ_JBFSVE010000042.1, from coordinate 32,800 downwards.
TCATGAAAACCTTGATATTTTCATTGCTGTTAACGTTGCTTTCCGGCCTCGCTAGAGTCTTATACCTAAGAACAAAACAACGAAAAGAGAGGCAGTTCGTTTTACAGCTTCTTACTCATGAACTGCGCACGCCCATTACTAGCCTAGGTCTAACCGTCGAGATGTTCAGAAATCGCTACGATGACTTTTCGGATGAAACTCAAAGTGCGGTTTGGCGTTTAATATCTGACTATCAAAGGCTTTCTCAGCTCACCGAAAACAGCAAAGTGTACCTAAGTTCGGATCAGTCAGAGCCTTTGTTAAAGCAAAACGCATCATTAGAAGAGTGGCTTGATCATGTATGTGAAAAGCACAATATTTCTTATCAATGTGAAGCGCGTGAAGTTGAACTGAACCTTCCCTATTACTGGCTAACCATCTGCTTGGATAATCTAATCAAGAATGCCAAACAACACGGTAAAGGTGAGGTTTTGGTAAAGGTCGAACTCGAAGACAAGCTGACGATTGAGGTACAAGACGAGGGGCACTTCCCTTCGCCGATACAACGACTCATGTCTCGTTTCACGCCAAGTGAAACGCACAAACTGGATAACATGGGCATTGGCCTGACTATTGTCGAGCACTTGATGAAGCAAGCGAATGGCCGCCTTATTATTCTTCGTAACCCAACCCGATGTATTCTGGAAATTGCTTATGAACACCCTACTGCTGATTGAAGACGACCAACTGCTTGGACAAGGCCTCGTCAGCTTCTTTGAATCCAATGGTTACCAATGCCTTTGGGCGAAGGATTCAGAGAGTGCCAGTAAGCAATGGTTTCGAGCCGATCTTGTGATACTGGATCGACAGCTTGAAGATGGTGACAGCTTGCAACACCTTCCAAACTGGTTACTCCTCAAAGCGCTGCCTGTGATTGTGCTGACCGCTAAAGTAGAAGTTCAACAACGTGTTGAAGGATTAATGGCGGGTGCCAAAGATTACGTGACTAAGCCATTTTCTAACGACGAATTGCTCGCTCGAGTCATTACCCAGCTTCGTCCGTTAGGTGTGAGCCTCTTAAATTACGCGAATATCCAAATCAACTTGTCGGAACGGATCGCTTATCTGGATGAAAGCCCAATCACGTTGAAACCTAAGGAATTTCAGCTATTGGTACTGTTTGTTCAGAACCAAAGCCGTGTGTTTCACCGAGATGAGTTACTCAATAAGATTTGGGGTTATCAGGCCTTTCCTAGTACCCGAACTATTGATAATCACATACTGCGCTTACGCCAGAAGCTGCCCACATTGAATATCGAAACGCATCGCGGCGTTGGTTACCGCTTGGCCGGGGAATCATAATGAAAGTTACTTCGTTAACCGCACTGCTCTGCACATTGCCGCTCACAAGTCATGCGGCTTGGTTTACTGACACGCCATTGCAACACACCTATCAATCGTTGCTTGATGGTCAACCTCAAGTTGCGTGGCAAGAGCTGCAAATCGCACTCGATCAACAAACACTCAATAGTGAGCTTTGGCTGCCAATCAAACAAGAGATATTAAGCCAGACTCAATGTGGAACCTCACTAAAACAAAGTGCTGAGCCAAAACACCACATTCAAGTCAGCTTCATTCGACGCTATGGCCTGTCGTCGCACGGTTATCAAATCAAATTCTCTGCCGAGCAACTCAGCAAAGGCTTAGCAACTCAAACTCTTTCTTTGGTATCGCCTAAAGGTAAAGCCCTTCTCGATGGGCAACTCACTTCCAACAATGAGTATCAAGAGATTGAAACCAATGAAATGTTCATCAAACCCGAATCTGGTGTTTATCAACTAAAGATAGGTTCAAATCACTACCCTATTATTGTCGCTTTAGACAGCAGTAATCGATGGCTTACGCTCGAAAGTAAACTCAGCAAACCACATATCGTGCTCTCGCCTCCAAAGGTGATCGACAACTGCCCCGACGCTAACATGAGTTGGCAATGGTTTGATGAAAACTACAACCTGCTGGGTAACAAAATGCCAATCAAAACAGCGCAAGCACCCGTTCCCACAGAAAGTCCGCTAGGAACCAAAGCCAAGCACTTGAGTGCTTCGGTTGAAATGTTTGAATACCAAGGCGCTATTGAAGTCCAATATGTGCAACGCGTCGCCGTGCCTTTCTAATGGAACACCACTAAAGCCAAACAGAAAATAGAGACATATAGGTGACAAAGCACTAGCGCTACTTAGGTGTAATAACCGTACTTACCCTTTACGGAATCTAAATATGCTCAGCGTACGTTACCCACTCAATATTTGCACTTGTGCCATTGTGGCTTTAACAACAGCTTGTCTGTTTTCATCCAATGCACAAGCGAGCCAAATAACGCTCACCAGTAATAGCAGCGTCAGCGGCAGCAGTATTCGCGACAATGCTAACGCCACTACCAGCAATACCGTCTCTATATCATCGAATACTCTAGAGATAGATTGGAACGGCTTAAGCGTTAACAGCGCTGCTCTCACCGTTGATAGAAAACCACAGAAAGCGACCAATCTGGTTATTGGCTTTTCCGATAAAGCTGACTCAGTAAAAATCTCCACTTGGACCTTAGTACCCAGTGGGATAAACGTTGAGGCCGAACTTAATCAAGACCAGCTCACTTTTCAGTTCAGCTTACCTTCAAATATACAGGTAAAACGAAACGAACCCATCGAATTGGCGTGGTTTGATCTTGCAGAACAACAAACTCAGACACTATTGCTACCGTTTAGTGAAGGCATGCGCGTACCTACTGATAACAAGCTTTGGGCAAGTTATCTCGTCGGCAACCATTCTGGAAGCAACACTACTCAAGACTTAAAGATGCCTTTTTGGACGGTGCAACAAAACAATCATTTCATTAGCTATCAAATGGTTAATGCAACCAACAATCAACTGCTCTTTTCAGATGCATCCTCTAATGCTTCCTCAAATACAAAGACCAAAATTGATATGAAGGCATCACACCAATTTACGATGCTCAATCAATCATAGCCTTTTATTGTTCGTATCACCCTTGGAAACTCGTGGTTAGATGGAGCGAAACACTATCGCGATTGGCGCATCGAAAATGACCGTTCTGAAACACTGATTGCTAAACAAAAGCGTAATCCGGATGTGAGTAAGCTGATTGGCGCAAGCCACGTTTACCTATTTGGCAAAGACCCATTGAGCATCCAAGATGTAAGCGACTGGTGGGGATTAAAAACATGGTATCTAAAGAGCTCTAAACTCCGCGTTTCTGCGGAAGCGAAAAGAGAGCTGTCGTCACTATCTAAGGGTAAAGATTGGTTCAGTCAGTATCAAAAACAACTATTGTTGGACTCTATTAGCCAGTCATTGCTGGTGTTATATCCTGTTGGTAATCCGACACTCGAAAACAACACGATTAAAGCGCAATATAAAGCAGCACAGGATAAGAAGAACTGGTTGCTAAAGCACGCTTCCCCGTACCTAAACTCGTCAGAGACTTGGGGACAAGCGTTGTCTTCAGACATGCTCACCAACCTAAATAAGGCAGGCTTAAACAAACTGTGGCTCGGATTCGACAATTGGATGCCAGCATTCTATCAACCTAACGCCGTGGCTCTGGCAAAACAGTCCGGATATCTGGTCGGCACCTACGATTCCTACAACACAGCCATTCCTGCGAAACTCAATGACAACTGGCTAACCGCTCAATTACCAGAGCCGATGCGTCAGAGTTGTGCCATTGAACTAGCGGATGGGAGTTTGAAAAAAGGGTTTCGAGGTAACGGATTCTATCTAAATCCGAACTGCCATTTAGAATACGTAAAACAGCGTGCTCAAGACATTATGAGATTCGGCAACTTCAACAGCTTGTTCTTAGATGTTGATGCAACCGCCATGGCACGTGAAGATTACAGCGGCTCTATAGACAGTCATAGCAACAGTAATGGCAATGGCAATACAAACGAGTCGGACATGCTTTCAGGCTTCAACAACCGAATGCAGTGGCTTAGCGAGCAACCATCGTTAGTATTAGGCTCTGAAGACGGCAACAGCCTAACAACAAAAGGCATCGCGTTTGCACACGGCTTAGAAACGGTTGGTTTTGGTTGGACAGACAAAGACATGAAAGAGAACCACCAATCTCCCTATTACTTAGGTCGTTGGTACCCAGACCACAAGCCTGACTTCTTCTTTAAGCCGGCCGAGGTTAAAGAGCCCTACAAGTCGCTACTATTTTCGCCACAATATCGAATTCCACTTTACCAAGCCGTTTTCCATGATGAAGTAATCAATACGCACCATTGGCATTCAGACAGCCTCAAGTTCACTAATGTACAAGCAGAACGTGACTTAACCGCCATGCTATACAACACACCACCGATGGTTCACTTGACCAGAGATGAAGCTTTATCAAGTTCAAGCCCGAGAATCAAAGCACTCAAACACTATCAAGATGGCTTTGAACCAATGCACGAACAGTTATGGGATAAACAGTTAGTCGATTCCGAATGGTTAGATAAGAGCGGCGATGTTCAACAAACTGAGTTCAGTGACGGGAGTAAGATCATTGCCAATTTTTCAGATCAAACCTTTCATCAGAGAGGCCTTAAAGTCTCGCCGAGCGCTATAAAAGCCGTATTGAGCAACGGACAAACGTTAGAGTGGAAATCAGAGCCTAACTAGTTTGAACGTGCCGTTTTTAAGCCTCACCTTATTCACTATTACGGGTTAGCAGGTAGTGTTGTTAACGAGCAAAAATCCACACCTTTGACACTCAGGTACCAATCCCAATCGACACCTAATTCTCTCTATTTTTGTACAAGAAAATTGGGTGCCGACCACAATTTCAAACACAGATGTTTTCACATAAATCTCAAAAGTGATATCAATGCTTATATTGAATGATAATAATACAAAAGAGATATTTTTGATGAAAAAGACCCTACTCACTTGCTGTGCCCTTCTTGCCTTTTCTTCTTCGGCAATCGCTAATGTTCAGTTTTCGAATCCAGAAGGAGCTTTAGGCGAACCTTCTAATTACTCTCAATACCAAAATGTTTTGTCAGTTTCTGAACTTCAAATTTCAGATCCAAACGGAAAGAAAGGCAACAAAGACTATTTTGCGCTCGATAATAACTACGACGGCATTGTGAACAACAACTTCTATGTCGACAAAGAAAGTGAAGCGCTAGTCTTTACCATGAAGAATGACCACCTGCGCAACGAGCTACGCGTTCAGGAAAACTTCCGCACAGACTTAACAAATGAAACATACACATTAAGTTCGGAGGTGGAGATCATAAAACCTGAAGAGTCGATGAAGAACTCAGACTCTAAGCAAGACGAGATTACATTCCTACAAGTACATAACAAAGGCTTAGATGATCTTGGTACTCACAATGTCCCTCACCCTTTGCTTCGTGTTGTATGGAAACGTGACAATAATGGTATTGAAGGGCATTTCTGGGCAATCATTAAAAACAACGCTGTAATTTGTAAAGGATCGTTCGGCAAGAAAAACCAAGACAAGGAAATGTGCAAATCAGACGTAGCATATTCTCAGTATGATTTAGGCAAAGCACCACAAGGCAAACCAACAGCATTTGATTTAATCGTGGGTGATAAGAAACTTATTGTTGACGTAAACGGTGAACGTAAAGTTGAGCAGGATATTGACTACTGGCGTCACCTATTAAGCTACTTCAAAGCTGGCGTATACAACCAATTTACGAATGGACAAAGTGAAGCTCACTTCTACAAGCTAGAGTACACAGAGAAAAAGAGCTAGTTCGGTACTTAGCCTACAACTACATTAGCAATCAGAAAAAAACGAACTTGTTAACAAGTTCGTTTTTCTCTTTTCAATGTTATTGGTCATTGTCAATGAATTACAACTAATCAACAGTTAGGCAGCCGATTCCTTCTGTTGCTCCCAATACAATATGCCTTTATTTCGTTATTTGATTGGCTCTATTTTGAAAAGCAGTCAGTAGATAGTCGATAAAGACCTTCTTACGTTTCGGCATCAACTGCCTGTCTGCATACACTAGGCTTACTGAAACTTCCGGCATCTCATATTCAGGTAGCAAACGAATCAACTTGCCTGTCTTGAAGTGCTCACGACAAATGAATTCAGGAAGCACCGCCAAGCCGAGCCCATCCACACACGCTCTTAGGCATGCCGTGATGGTATTCACCCGTAACTGACACGGCAGATCGATCAAAATCGACTCACCGCCTTCTAATTGTAAATGCCACTTGGGTAGACGCGCGGCCTTGTTCACCACCTCAATCATTCTGAATGGCGGTTCAAGATCATCGGGTGAAGAGACGTCATCGAACTGCTCTAAATACTCAGGGCTGGCTGCCAATACACGCTTTGATGTTGTGAGGTAGCGAGAAACCAAGCTCGAGTCCACTAGCTCACCAATTTGTGCGTAAAGATCGATACCCTCCGCAATGATGTCGACTTCTCGATTCGACAGTTCTAAGTTCAAAGTCACGTTTGGGTGCTCTTTTAGGAAGCTGTGGATGTATTTGGCTAATACTTGATGCCCCAATTCGACAGGCAACACAACATTCAACTGCCCTCGGATCAAATCCTGATTGGCTGAAACCTCTAGCTCAGCTTGGTTCATGATCTCTTGCATCTGCATGCTCGACTGATAAAAGCGCTCACCCTCTGGCGTTAAGACTAAACTTCGTGTCGAACGAGTGATCAACCTCACACCTAGATGCTGTTCCAGCTCGTCTAGCTTTCGGCTGACGGTCGACTTGGTCATGTTCAATGCTTCAGCTGCGTGCGTGAAACTCCCACAATCAACAACTTGTGTAAAAACAGTCACAGCATTTAAGTCCATCGTACTTCTCCCAAAGCGCCATTAGTTAGATTTTTGCAACAGTGTTTCCCTTTTTTCCTATCTTATCAATCAATCGAATTCATTTACAATTCGTTACATCTAAATAAAAACAAAATGAGAAAGATAAAATGACAGAGAACAACAACGCTTCGCAAACAGTAAGCACAAAAAAACGTAAAAAAGCTCCGCTTATTGCTACTGCGATCATGCTGTCATTGGGTTTAGCCGGTGCTGGATACTGGTACGGCTATGGCCAGTACTTTGAATCTACCGACAATGCCTACCTACAAGGCGACATCACGAATATTAGCCCTAAGGTCTCTGGCTATATTGTTAAGTCTTATGTGAGTGATAACCAATCGGTTAAAGAAGGTGATTTGCTGGTTCAAATCGATGACCGTGATTACCAGTCAGCACTCGCTCAAGCAAACGCCCATTTATGCGTCGTGCAATCAGACGTCAAAAATCTAGTGGCACAACAAACGTTACAACGTAGCAAGATCAATCAAGCAGAAAGCCGCGTTGATTCTGCACAAGCTGAATACGAACGCGCGATTCAACAAGTGGTACGTTCTCGTAGCTTACTAAAGCGTAACTACGCGTCTCAAGATGAAGTCGATAGCATGGTTGCACAACAAAAAGTAACTCAGGCAGATTTAGAAGAAGCAAAAGCAAACCTCGTTGCAACCAATGACCAATTAACCGTTATCGCTAGTGAGATTGAGCAAGCAAATGCATCCGTGACCGAAGCTCAAGCCCAGAGAGATCAAGCACAGCTTAACCTTGATTACACCAAAGTTTACGCGCCAGCAGATGGCCTGATTGGTAAACGCAGCGTACGTGAAGGCTTGCTGATTCAAGCAGGCGCACCACTGATGAGCTTGGTACCAAACAACCAAGTGTGGATTGAAGCCAACTTCAAAGAGACACAGCTAAGTGGTATTCACAAAGGTCAGACGGTTGAAGTAGAGCTGGATGCGTTCCCGGGGCAGCCTCTTGAAGGTGTGGTAGACAGTTTCTCCCCTGCGACTGGCGCTAAATTTGCGCTCCTACCACCAGAAAACGCGACCGGTAACTTCACTAAAATCGTTCAACGTGTACCGGTTAAAATTACTATTCCAGATCAGCAAGAGTTGAAAGGTCGACTGCTTCCTGGTTTGTCTGTGGTAGCGACCATCGATAAACGAGGCTAGACCATGAGTAACGCTGGTGTTGTCACCCAAACAAATGATGATGACGAGGTTTCGAGACGCCATTGGATCGCCCTATTTGGCGGCTTGATTGGCGCGTTTATGGCGATCTTGGATATTCAGATCACCAACTCGTCTCTCAAAGATATTCAAGGTGCGCTATCAGCCACCTTGGATGAAAGCTCGTGGATCTCTACGTCTTACCTAGTCGCAGAGATGATCGCTATCCCACTCAGTGGTTGGCTTTCTAAAGCGCTCGGTAAACGCCGTTATATCACGTGGACGACAGCCATTTTCACCATTTCATCTTTGTTGTGTTCGTTCTCTTGGAACATGACCTCGATGATCGTTTTCCGCGCGATGCAAGGCTTCAGTGGTGGTGCTCTAATCCCGCTTGCTTTCTCGCTGGTGATTCAGTTATTGCCGGTCAACAAGCGTGCTGTGGGTATGGCACTGTTTGGTGTAACCGCGACCTTTGCTCCATCGATTGGCCCTACCTTTGGTGGCTGGCTGACGGAGAACTTCTCGTGGCACTATATTTTCTACATCAATATTCCGCCAGCTTTGCTTGTGATCACCATGATCCGATATGGCTTGGACGATGAAAAGCTCGACCTTGGTACGCTGAAAAAAGCCGATTGGTTTGGTATCGCCACCATGGCATTAGGGCTAGGTTGTTTGGAATTGGTGTTAGAAGAAGGTAACCGTGAAGAGTGGTTCAGTTCGAGCTTTATTATTGGCTTGAGTATCGTGTCGGCGGTGAGTTTGGTTTACTTCGTGATAAACGAACTCCAACACAAGAAGCCATTGGTTAACCTGCGGCTATTGCGGGATGGGCAATTTGCGATGTCTTGTATCGCCTATTTGATTCTAGGAATGGCATTGCTCGGCTCTATCTATGTTCTACCGATGTATCTCACTCAAATTCAGCAATATAACGCGATGGAAATTGGTGAAGTGCTAATGTGGATGGGTTTCCCACAGCTTCTGATATTCCCAATTGTGCCAAAGCTAACACAGATCATTAAGCCTAAGTACTTGGTTACCTTTGGCTTCGCGATGTTCGGTTTTAGTTGTTACGTAAATACACACATGACAATCGATTTTGGCGGGCAACAGCTGATTTTATCTATGGTTCTGCGTGCTATTGGTAGTCCGTTCATCATGGTTCCGCTGTCTTTGGTTGCCATGAAGAACATCAGCAAAATGGACACGCCAGACGCATCAACGTTAACCAACGTAATGCGGAACTTAGGGGGCGCTTTCAGCATCGCGATTATCGCTACGCTATTGGATAACAAAACCCGTGAGCACTTAGCACACATCAAGGAGTCGCTACCTTCAGTGAGTCAACTTGGTTGGCAGACGCTTCAGCAACAACAAGCGTTTTTCATTCAGTCAGGAAGTGATGCCGCAACTGCGATGCAACAAGCACAAGCAAGTTTGCTCGGCACAATGCAACGTGACGCAGCCATCATGGCTTACAACGATGTGTTCTTAATGATGACGGCGTTCTTGGCTCTAGCGGCAGTATTGATTCTAAACATGCGTGATTAACGCTAGAGTTTCGGTAAATAAAACTTCAAGCAAAGAACAACATTTCGAATAAAAACTCGAACAATAAAACAGATAGGTGAGCTTATCGGCTTGCCTCTTTTTTATTTCTAAAACACGTATAACCCCACTAAAATCAGGTAAAAGTCACCTGCGTTTGAAGGCTTTCATAAATGTTATCTAATACTCTTTAATTACCAATAGTTTATTGAGTGTTTGTATGTGATATAGGCACCTTGACAATGTGCAACTTGACACCTAAATTAAAAAATAACATTTGGTATTAAGGAAAATGGATTTGACCTTACCAACAGACCTTCGAATTTTGATCGTCGACGACTCTAAAAGCGCAACAATACTTATTAAGCAGCAACTGGCTAGTTTGGGAGTTTCGCGCGACTGTATTTTTATTGCGACCGACTATCGAAAAGCCATTAAAGCGGTAGAGACACACTCTTTTCATGTACTCCTCATTGACTACCACTTAGAACAGTCTTTTACTGGCTTTGAGCTGTTGGGCATTCTGTATCGAAACCGCCTCATCGATCATACTGTGGCGACAATCTTGCTCTCTGGGGATATGCGTCAGGAAACAGTATTAACCGCCCTTTCAGGTGAAGCACACCACTTCGTTTCTAAACCGATTAATACTCAAACTTTGGGTAAAAAGATCCAAAGTGCCGTGTCCGTTTCGAAGAAGCTCACGCAACTGAATGATTTATATCCCATTGCCAGTCAAGAGAGATTAGCTCAAGCTTTGGCGATCTCCCCTAATGGTACTAGCGTGCAGTTCGAAGCGACATTGATTGAACATTTAATTGCAGGTAAAAAATGGCAGTTACTCGCTAGCGTCATTAACAACTCGAAAACCAACATGCACCCAACAAAATTGGTGGCTGAGGCACTCATTCTCGACAGCTTAGGCAAGCCAAATTTAGCCATAGATAAGCTCCACAATTTTCTAATAGCACAGCCACTCTCATTGAGCGTGATTGACTGCTTAAGCTGTATCTATGAAAAACATAAAATGCTGCTGCCTGCTCTTAAATTAGCGATTCGTGCATTTGAGATGACTCCCAGCATCAGCCATCGTGCAATCAGGGCCATCGACTTAGCTGAGAACGCAGATAACACACATATGATCATAAAGTTAGGTGAGATGTATGCAACCCACATTTCAGCTGCTGACATTGATGTCATCCATTCCATTGGTGCGCACTTTAATTCCTTAAAAGCAACGTATCAGCGCGAGACGCAACTAAAGTACAAACGTATTTTGCTTGAGCACGCCAACCAATTCACCGAGTTGGTAAACCTGAAACTTCCGGTAAAACAACAGCAGCAAGTTTTGGCCAGCCTTGCCCTATTTCAGAGCAGCATATTGCTCATCGAAAATAGCCCTCAGATTGCCCACAAAAAAGTGATTAGAGCTTCGACACTGTTAGCGAACAATTTCCACAGCCAACCGACTTATTTGCTCACTCAGTTATTACCCATGCTCGCCCACTTTGGTGAGTACTCTCTTTATCATTTAACAGTGGAATGTCTCAAATCTCGTGGAGAAGCCATAAATCACCAACTTGAGTCCAAAAATGTCGACCCTTCAACGTGTATAAACATTGAAAATTTGGGTTCGATCCAAGAAATAAAGGACTACATTCACAGTTACCCATATTCAGTTGCCGCCAAACTTGACTATATATACGCCGTCAATAAAGCTCATATAGATGAGAAACTTAGCGACGACTATCTAGAAGAAATCTTACAGTTAGAACTTCCTCCAAAATGGAATCAATGGATTAGTGATTCATCAAGGTATGGTTTTTCCACTAAGCCGCCTAGCCCATTTTCAACATTCAGCCGACAGGAGTCCACATGCTAGACTTTGATGCTTTAAACGCCTATTTAGACAATGACAGAGACGTCATTTACGCCGTTTTGTCTACATATCAAGAAGACCATGGCAATTCGCTACAAGAGATCGAAGAGTTGGTTCAACAACAAGATTGGGGCAAGCTTCATTTTACCGTGCACACCTTAAAAGGCATTTTAGCCAGCTTTGGTGAAGAAACGGCCACAGTTGCATTGGAAAGAGTAGAACAAAACACACTCAATAAGCTTGCGCCGCAAGATGATGATCTTTCGGTTATCTACAGCGAAATGAAGATCATTAATCAGCAAATCGATGAGGTTCTTAGCACTTATTAGTCGATAGAATTAAAACGTGCATGGCGATACTTAACAGCCGACACAGCTAAAAGAGTTGAGGTGCTTGGAAACATTGAACCTCGACTCTTAACATTTTTCTCATCATTTCTCCTCTCAATTATAGTTCTAACCCACACCTATAAATTCACGTCATTTATCTAGATAAAACGATGTATAACACATGCTTTATGAACTATCCGTCTTAATGTTTTAAACGAAAAACCAACACACTTGATGAGATGCAAAATAGTTAAATATTTGTAGATCTTTTTGTGACATAAACATACGAAATTGCATTTTATTTATTGGTAAAGAAGAAATTGTTATCTACACTCTAATGAAACCAAGCGTTAATCACTTGGTGGCATAATAAAAAAACTAAAACGTTCAGTCGGCTAGATAAGGACAAGGAAATGAACAACGATAGTTTTGCTGCGTTTCAGGGGCTCACGGATGAAACACCCATTACCGAATCATTTTCTACCAGTGCAGACCCTTATGCTCATTATCTGAAAGATATTGTTGGCATTGATCTGCTGTCGCGTGAAGATGAGGTGTATTACGCAAAATTGAATCGCGCGGGTGATAAAAAAGCGCGTGATGTCATGATCGAATCAAACCTGCGCCTTGTTGTGAAAATCGCAAAGAGTTACCTAAAACGTAAAGGCAATAATTTCACCCTGCTCGACCTGATCGAGGAAGGCAACATTGGCTTGATTAAGGCCATCGACAAATACGATCCAGAACCAGGCTATCGTTTTTCAACCTATGCTGTTTGGTGGATCCGCGAAAACATTGAAGCCGCACTCATGAACACGGGTCGAACCGTTCGATTGCCAGCCCACGTGTGTAAAGAAATAAACAGCCTCGCCTCAAAAAAGCTCGATGCAAGCAGAAAAATGAGTAAAGAGGTTTCAATTTCTGAGCTATCAGACAGTTCAGGTGTAAAGGCCGAACGCGTCGATCAACTGGTGGCGTTAAGCGGGTTTATTGACGTGACGACAACGGTTGGAACTAGCCATGCGCCTATGGTGCTTGATCAATGCGAAAGTGAATATATCCCAGACCCTCAACAAGATTGTGAGGATCAATCCTTTACCCAAGCTCTAGAACAAATCATCTATACACTTCCTCCAAAATTACAAAAGGTGCTCATCCACCGTTTTGGTTTCTTTGATAACAAGGTGAAAACGCTGTCTGAGGTCGGACAAATGTTGGATGTGAATGTTTCTAATGAACGTGTTAGACAAATGCAGAAAGAAGCGGTCGAAAGAATTCAAAAACGACTCAAATTTGATGGTTGGGTGTAAGTCGTAACCCAGTTGAGAATTAGTTGAAAATAACGTTAAGCCAAAACAAAGACCTTTAGGGGGTGAGCCTCCAAGCTTGCCCTTTTTGTTTGCTGATTCGTTAGAAAAATAAAAAGATCGTAAGCACACGAACCCTAAGTCGCTAATGCCTAATGAAAAATGACAAATGCCACGCCATTAACTTACCTTAAAGAAGTGACTCGCTCACTGCGCAAAATGAGATAATTGATATAAGTGGTTTCAAGACAATCTTGTTCCCACACTGATAAAATCCGTTTAGCCGCAAAATAATAATCTTTGTTTCTCAACAACATCCCAACGGTGCGGCTAAGCTTTTCAAATCGAACGTGATCGCTCGCAGAGATGTAGTCATCTTCACTTTCAATAATGGGCGCTAAACCATCAGCAAACCAATTATTCAATATTTCTCGCATCTCTAATTCAGACTCAGGCACATCCACACTCGACAACTCTCGATGTTGAGGCGGTGGCACTATGTACTTCGACGCTTGCGGTGAACTGACATAACGATACATGTCGTCCCTCCTGTCTAACGGACCCTTCTAATAATTAAGGACATATTTACCTGTTCTCAAGTTTATTTAGCGAAACAAAAAAATAAATAAAAAAAAGCCATGTATCAATAACTCTACATGGCTTTAATGAGGGCAACTTTACGCTGCCCTATCTGCTTGTTGGTTTAGACTAGATGTCGGTTTAGGCTAAAACTAAGCTCTCTCGATTAAATCGAGCTTTGGTCGAAGTCGTTGCCTTGATCCGTTCCAGTTTGAGAATCTGAATCGAAGCTTCCAGAGTCGTCCGTGAAGTCAACACCTTGATCTTGACCACCTGAACTTGTCCAGTCGCTGCCACCAGATTCCATACCCGCCATGTCCGGTTGCTGTTCTTGCGTAGAACCTTGCATGGTGTATTGATCATCGACCTCAACTTCAACAGAACCGCTAGCACCGTCTATTGAGCTACCCAATTCGTCGTAACCTTGGAATTGGATCTCGCTAGTACCTTCGTAACCTTCTGGGAGTTCGACAGATACAGGCTGCTCTAGGTTGCCACTGATTGTGAAGCTACCATCACCGTTATCCAGTGCATTGCTCACAGTAGCGCCCTCAGGTAGACCAGACATATCAGCGTAATCAACCGATTCGTTACCACTCACCTCATCTGGAATCGAGATAGAGATAGTATCGCCCGGTGCCGCGGTTACATCTGCTGTACTGTCTTCAGTTTCAGCATCTTGAGCTTGGTCATCAGCTTGTTGAGCCACTTCCACTTGTTGCTCTTCTGTTGCTTGAGCAGCTTGGACTTGTGGTTCATCACTTTGTACTGAATCATCTTCAACTTGGATGCTTAAGCTGTGACTTGATACTTCACCGCCGTCGTTAACTTCAACATTCATCGCTAAATTGCCATCGAAGTCTTCGTTCGGCCAGTAAGTCCACTCACCTTCACCTGATTCGGCAAAGAAGCCAGCATCGTTCGCGTCTGCAACATCAACAACTTGTGCAGAATCACTGACGCCTAACTCATCCACCAGCTGTGCATCCGTGATAGTTAGTGAACCATCATCAGCTAAGGTATAACCTTCGCTCGCCGCTGCTTCATCGCCACTTTGGATATCCACATTGAAGAAGCTTTCGATGCGATTTTCGCCATCGGTCGCTATAAACCCAACTTGAACATCGCCGGTGTAGTCTTCAGCAGGAGTGAATTGATAGTTACCTTGGTTATCGCTCTCAATTACGCCCTGACCTTCCATCAAGCTTACTGACTCAATGCTCAAGCTGTCGCCTTCTGCATCGCTCAGATTCGCTAACATGTCTTCATCAGTGAACGACAAGGTGGCATCCGCTGCGATTTCCGTCGTTGTGATGCTGTTAACTTCTGGTGCTGCATTCCCTTGCGAGTCACCTTCTTTCACGACTACGCCAGTTTGCTCATCATGAAGCACGCCATCTTTATCAACTACGTACGCAATGTCTGCTTCGCCCGTGAAGCCTGGTGCTGGTGTGAACGTCCAAGTGCCATCGCCATTATCGACAATCTCACCTTGGCTGCGGTCGGCAAGATGAACCAGTTTCACTTCATCATCGCTGTCTGCATCCACATTCTCAGCCAAACCAATTAGGTCGTCCGCCGTTAGGATGATGGAATCACCCGCCACAGTTTCGAAATCACCTGAATCGATACCATCATCAAACGCTTCCGGCTCATCTCCGTAATCAACGGTTGTTGCACTTACGGTTACGAAGAACTCACCATGGAAGTCTTCAGGCGGCGTCATTTGAATGTTTGAGATATCCCAGTCGAACAGATCGATGTATTGACCCGGCTCGGTGATCATCACGGTATTCACACCATCTGTTACCTCGAATCCAACAGGGAAACCTGTCATCACCAAGTTACTTAGTGTTTCTGAATCATCGACTAGGCCAACGTTCAGACCCAAGTGACCCGTTTCATCTTCGCCGAAGACTAATGGACCATCATGGTCGGTTGAAATAACCGCGCCATCTGCGACAGGACGTACGTACACAGGAACATCGAGAACCGTTTCGAACTCACCGTCACTCACGACAACTTGCAGGTCAGAAACACCCGCAAAGTCGCCTGTTGGTGTGAATGTCCAAGTACCATCACCGTTGTCTGTTACTTCTCCGCCATCTTCACCGTCTGCGGTGATAATGCGAGAAACAACAAGGTCCGCGGTATCAATGTCACCGAACAAGTTCATCAAGTCGCCAGCATCGAAGGTGAACGCGCCATCTTCGTCTGTGGTCATCATTGCGTTGCCGACATTGAATGGTGCGTCGTTAACCGGAATGACATCCACATTCAGCGAGCCATCAACCACTTCTTCACCGTCAGTCGCTTGATAACCGAGTTCTACTAAGCCATTGAAGTCTTGAGTAGTCACTAAGTGATACATACCGTCTGGTTGCTGAGTTAAGGTCGCGTTCGCTGGAGCTCGAACTGTGATGCTCTCAATGCTGATCTCGTCGCCATCAAGGTCTGTCACTTGATCCGCGATGTAAGCCGGGTCAATCACCATGACCACATCTTCTTCGCCTTGCATCTCAATCATTGGCGCTTCAGGTGCATCATTCACTGGCGTAACATCGATGTTGCCGTCGACTGAAATTGTCTCTTGGCCATCGCTAACGTTAAACGTCATTGGCACATCGCCATTGAAGTTTTCGTTTGGTGTAAATGACCAAGTACCATCTTCGTTATCTAGCAACTCACCCAAGCTAGGGTCGATTTGTAGACCAGAAGCCGACAGCTCGTCTGCGGTGTTATCGATGTCGGTAGCTTGAGCTAACAACATGTCTTGTGTGATAAGAATGGTGCTGTCTTCGGCTGTGGTTAGTTTCACATCCTCAGATTCAGGTCCATCGTTCACAGCCAGAACTTCGATTCCAGCCGTTGTTGTTGCAGTTGCACCGTCATCATCGGTCACAACCACATCTAGGCTGATATCACCATTAAAGTTCTCGTTTGGAGTGAAGGTCACAGACCCATTATCGTTTTGAACCAAGGTGCCGTCAGAGCCTGAGTAAGTCACGCTTTCAAGCGACACTTCACCATCAACGTCAGAGCTATTAGCAATTAACTGCTCAGGGCTGATTGTGATGGTGCCATCTTCGTTCATTTGGTAAGACGTAGAACCCGCTACCGGCGCATCGTTAACATCCGTTACCGTCACACCAATATTGGCATCGACTGTCTCAGTGCCATCAGTCACTGTGAAGCCAAGATTTACATCGCCATTGAAGTTCTCGTTCGGAGCAAAGCTGTAAGTGCCATCACCGTTATCAGTGAACACACCTTCTGCGCCCGTGTAAGACACATCCATGATAGACAAGTCATCACCGTCAATGTCTGCAGCACCTGCAAGTAGGTCTGCATCCGTGAAGATTAGCGTTCCATCTTCCTCAACGGTAAAGTTTTGGTCTTCTGCTGTTGGTAGGTCATTGACTGGGTTAACCGTTAGGTCGACGCCAGCTTGAACAGTTTCAAGGCCATCTGACACATCGAAGCTCAAATCAATGTCACCGTTGAAATCAGCATCCGGCATGATAGTAAATGAACCATCTTCATTTGCTGTTACGGTTGCATTGTCACCCGCAGATAGGTTGCTTGCGGTCAGTGCATCACCATCAACATCCGATGCGTTCGCCAACAACTGCTCTTGAGATAGCGTAATTGAACCATCTTCATCAACCGAGTAAGCCACGTTTCCGGCCACTGGTGCGTCGTTAACTGCAATAACTTCAATACCAGCGGTGGTTTGAGCGGTAGCACCGTCGTCATCAATAACCGTCACATCAAGGTTGATGTCGCCGTTAAAGTTTTCGTTTGGTGCGAACGTTACCGAACCATCTTCATTTTGAACCAAGATACCGTCTGCACCTGAGTAGCTCACGCTATCAAGCGACACTTCACCGTCCACATCGGAGCTGTTAGCAATCAACTGCTCAGGGCTCAATGTGATGGTGCCATCTTCGTTCATTTGGTAAGACGTTGCGCCTGCTACAGGTGCATCGTTAACGTCTGTTACCGTTACGTCGATGTTTGCATCGACCGTCTCTGTACCATCAGATACTGAGAAGTCCAGACTTACGTCACCGTTAAAGTTCTCGTTCGGTGCAAAGGTGTAAGTGCCATCGCCATTGTCGGTGAACACACCCTCTGCGCCAGTGTAAGACACGTCGGCAACTGAAAGCTCATCACCATCAATATCAGAAGCACCCGCTAGCAGTTGCTCGTCTGTAAAGGTAAGTGAACCGTCTTCTTCAATGGTGTAAGCGACATCTTCAACAACTGCGATGTCATTCACTGGATTCACAGTAAGGTCGGCTGTTGCAACAACCGTTTCAGTACCATCAGAAAGGTCGAAGCTTAGGTCAATATCGCCATTGAAATCGGCATCCGGGGTAATGGTAAATGAACCATCATCGTTTGCCGTAACCGTCGCGTTATCACCTGCGGTTAGGTTGGCAGCGGTAAGATCATCACCGTCCACATCTGATGCTTGAGCAAGCAGTTGCTCTTGGCTTAGCGTGATTGAACCATCTTCATCCACTGAGTAAGCCAAGTCACCTGACACTGGTGCATCGTTGACTGCGATAACATCTATACCCGCAGTCGTTTGAGCGGTTGCACCGTCTTCATCTGCAACGGTTACATCTAGGCTGACATTGCCGTTGAAGTTTTCATTTGGTGCGAAGCTGTAAGTACCATCACCATTGTCAGTAAAGATACCGTCTGCGCCTGAGTAGGAAACATCGCTAACGGATACATCACCTTCAATGTCTGAGCTGTTCGCAAGGAGTTGCGCTTCAGAGATGGTAATCACATTATCTTCGTCAACGCTGTAGGTCGTTGAACCTGCAACCGGCAAGTCATTAACAGCAATGACGTCGATACCTGCGGTTGTTTCAGCGGTTGCGCCATCTTCATCCATAACAGATACATCAAGACTGATGTCACCGTTAAAGTTTTCGTTTGGAGCAAAGGTGTAAGTACCATCACCATTATCAGTGAATACACCATCAGGGCCGCTGTAGCTTACATCGCTGACAAACACTTCCCCTTCAACATCCGAGCTATTCGCTAGAAGTTGTGCATCGCTTAGGGTGATACTGCCGTCTTCTTCAACACTGTAAGTCGTAGAACCCGCTACCGGTACGTCGTTGATTGGAACCACTTGAACATCAATATTCGCCGATACAACATCTGTACCATCACTCACATCGTAGGTTAGGTCGACATTACCATTGAAGTTCTCGTTTGGAGCAAAGGTATAAGTACCGTCGCCGTTATCCGTGAACACACCGTCTGTACCTTCGTAGTTAACCGACTCGACAGAAAGGTCATCGCCATCAATATCCGTTGCACCAGCCAATAGCTGTTCATCGGTAAAGGTCAGCGAACCATCTTCATTAATGGTGTAGTCGTGGTCGTAAATTACAGAAAGGTCGTTAACTGCTGTTACGGTCACGTCTAGTTCCGCTGGAGTAACCCCACCGTTGCCATCGTCTACGTTGTAGCTAATCGAGAATTCACCATTGAAGTTCTCTTCCGGTGTAATGGTGTAAGTACCATCACCATTGTCAGTGATAAGAGCGTTCTCAATGGAAACATCTCCAACACTTGGTTCGTTACCACCCGTTTCACCAGAATCATCACCTTCCTCGCCGGTTAGCAATTCAGAGATATCAATGCCGTTTTCATTCGCGAGCGCTTCTTCTGCCGCTGGTAAATCAAACGCATTCTCGCTGCCTACATCTTGGCTTGGAACAATAACGCCGTTCACGATATCAAATACATGCCAGTGGTCACCCGATGTGCTTTCAGATAAATCAGGGCTAAAGGTTTCAACCAATGTATCGCCAACAAATACCTGAACCTGTACATCTTCAACACCATCTACATCCCAACTTCTGCTGGTGTAGTTGTGTACTGAATAGTGCATGTCAGCATCTTGATAATTTGGAATAGTGATGGTTTCAGGACCACCGCCATTCGTGTCATCTACATCTTGCTGAACGACATTACCTTCACCCAAATCATGGCTCATGTCGCGATAGTAAATATGGTCTAGCTCACTGCCATTCTCTGTATCGTAGAGCCATAGGTGGTTGTCCATATCACGTGGACTGTCACCCCATGTGACCACGATACGCATATCTGTTTCTTCAAGGACTTCAGATATTGCAGTCACGCCACCATTGGTATCTTCGCCTGCTGGAACTAGGAAGCTGCTAGTAATTGAGCCTTCTTGTTCAATCGTAACGGTACCTTGGTCAACAACTGGACCGCTCACAGAGTAGTTACCGGATTGATCCGTCTCCGCCGTGTAAGAATGACCTGCGTTGTCGGTTAGCGTAACATCCGCACCTGCGATTGGATTGCCAGTTTCAGCATCCAACACTGTACCGGTTACGGTTGTTTCATCGCCCTGCTCTCCGATAATTGCGGTCATGTCATCGTCTTCGATGTCAGTCGCGAATTGTAGGAGCTCTTCTTGAGTAATGGTGTATGAACCGTCTTCTTCAATGGTTATCGCCACATCAGCAGAAACAATTGGCGCGTCGTTAACTGGGTCAACGGTTAAGCCTAAGTTAGCGGCAATTGGTGTGTCGCCATCGCTGATGCTGTAGGCAACATCGATGTAGCCATTGAAGTTTTCGCTTGGAGTGATTGAGAACGTGCCATCGCCATTGTCGACAATCGTTGCATCGTCGCCCACTAAGGTTAAGTCGGAAGCGACAAGGTCATCGCCCTCAATATCAGCGGCATTCGCAAGTAACTGCTCCTGCGTGATAGTGATGACATTATCTTCATCAACGTTCGCATAAACATCAGATGTCGTTGGCAAGTCGTTGACTGGGTTTACCGTCAGATCGGCGTTCGCCACAATCGACTCGGTGCCGTCCGAAATATCAAAGCTTAGGTCGATATCGCCATTGAAGTTCGCATCTGGCGTTACCGTAAAGGTGCCATCGCCATTATCAACAACGGTTGCATTATCGCCTGCGCTTAAGTTGCTTGCGGTCAGATCATCGCCATCCACATCAGATGCTTGAGACAGCAACTGCTCTTGAGTCAGAGTAATGGAACCATCTTCATCAATGCTGTATGCCAAGTCACCCGATACTGGTGGATCATTAATTGGAAGAACATCAATACTTGCGCTGGTGGCTACTGTCGCACCGTCTTCATCTGTCACCACTACATCGAGGCTAACATCGCCATCGAAGTTTGCGTTCGGTGCAAAGCTGAATGTGCCGTTGCCGTTGTCAGTAAAGATACCGTCAGCGCCTGTGTAAGTAACACTATCAATCGCCACTTCACCTTCAATATCAGAAGAGTTCGCCAACAGTTGCTCTGCACTGATGGTGATAACTTCATCTTCGTTGACTGAGTAGCTGGTTGAGCCTGCGATTGGCGGATCGTTCACCTCAAGTACGGTGATTCCCGCGGTGGTCGCTTCTGTTGCCCCTTCTTCATCGGTAACAACAACCGCTAAGCTCACATCACCATTGAAGTTCTCGTTTGGCGAGAAGGTGTAAGTGCCGTCACCGTTGTCTTCGAACACACCGTCACTGCCAGTGTAAGTCACGCTATCAATCGCAACCTCACCTTCAATATCTGAAGAATTGGCTAATAGCTGTTCGTTACTGATCGTGATTGAGTTGTCTTCATGCACAGTGTAAGACGTGCTACCCGCCACTGGTGGATCGTTCTCAGGCGTCACGCTCACATCAATGTTGGCTTGAACCGTATCCGTGCCATCTGACACATCAAAGCTGAAGTTCACATCACCATTGAAGTTCTCGTTTGGCGCAAAGCTGTAGCTTCCGTCACCATTGTCGGTAAGCACACCATCAGCACCAGTGTATGTCACACCTTCGACTGTTAGGTCATCACCTTCAACATCCGTCGCACCCGTTAACAGGTCAGCGTCAGTGAAGTTAAGAACCCCATCTTCACCAATAGTGAATGCTTGGTCTTGTGGCTCTGGCGCATCATTGACAGGTGTTACCGTCAAGTCTAGGCCAGCCGCGACCATGTCTTCTCCATCGGTTACATCGTAACTAAATTCGATATTACCGTTGAAGTTTTCACTCGGTGTAATGGTGAAGCTGCCATCGTCGTTCATTTGAACGGTCGCATTTTCATCATTGGTAGTTAGGTTGATTGCTGATAAATCATCACCATCAATGTCAACAGCGTGCTCTAGCAACTGCTCTTGAGTTAGCGTGATGCTGTTGTCTTCGGCTGTCACAGCACTGATGTCACCATCAACTTCTGGAGCATCATTCGCTGGCGAGATATGAATCGTCACATCTTGGGTTGCCGTCGCGGTGGTGCCCGTATCAACATCAGTCGATGTCGCATTTACAGTTAGAACCACATCACCATTGAAGTCACCTGAAGGGATAAACTCTAGCCCTTCTAGCTCGCCTGGTTGCAATGACCAAGTGCCATCACCGTTATCGGTACCTGCAGAAAGCGAACTTCCCTCTGGTACATCTTCAATCAAGATAGCGAGATTTTCTGAACCATCGGTATCGGTTAACGCCGCATCAATATCCAGTGGTACTGGCGTATCTTCGGTACCAATAATTTGGTAATCCGCATCAGACACTGTGATTTCAATGTTATCGATGCCAAACGACTCATCACTCACACCTTGGTTCAAGGTTGAACCGAAGCCTAACTCAAGTTGGCCGTCTTCAACGGGTACCGTTAGGTTGATTTGGTGCGCTTGGTCGTTCCAACCACTGAAACCTTCACCTTGCGATACGCCATGAACGACTTCACCGACTTCATTACCCGCTGAGTCGTACAACGTTGTCGTGCCATCTTCGGTACGGAAGGCTGAGTTATCTAACGAGGTAAGCTCTTCGCCGCCGACAAAGATTTGGAATGACTCACCATCCCAAGAATCAATTTCGTAGAAACTGAACGAGATATTAACTTCGCTCACATCACTTGGAATGTCGTAAGTTTTGCTGACAGCTTCATCGCCACCAGTGCCACCAATACGACCTAGCATGTCACCTGATTCGAACCCTTGTGAGCTTTCAGTACCGGTATTCCAACCGTTTGAGCCAGACTCGAAGTTGTCTGAAGCAATCACTAGGTCAGACGCAATCGACAGCTCAGGCATATCAACCACAGATTGAACATCAATCGTCGCTTCTGCTGGTACTGTCGCTGTACCGTCATTCACGTCGAACGTCACATTCACATTGCCGTCGAAGTTTTCATTCGGTGCGAATGTGTAAGTACCGTCGCCGTTATCAACCAAAGTACCGCTATCTGAAGCCACATTTTCAATCGATAGGTTATCGCCATCAATGTCGCCCGCATTTTGCAGCAGTTGCTCTTCTGTAAAGGTAAAGCTGGTGTCTTCTTGAGTCACAAACTGTGGCTCACCGACCGTTGGCAAGTCATTGACAGGGTTAACGGTAAGATCAGCCGTTGCTTGAAGCGTCGCATCACCATCGGTAATGTCGAAGTTCAAATCAATGTCGCCATTGAAGTTCGCATCTGGTGTGATAGTAAAGCTACCGTCATCGTTTGCAGTGACGGTCGCATCACCACCAACGGTCAGGTTAGCCGCTGTTAAGTCATCGCCGTCAACATCACTCGCTTGAGCAAGTAATTGCTCTTGGCTCAAGGTAATTGAACCATCTTCGTCCACGCTGTACGCCAAGTCACCCGATACTGGAGCATCATTAACAGGCAGAACATCAATGCTTGCGTTGGTTGCTACGGTTGCGCCTTCTTCATCAGTAACGACAACATCAAGGCTTACATCGCCATCGAAGTTAGCGTTTGGTGCGAAGCTGAATGTTCCGTCACCATTGTCGGTAAAGATACCGTCTGAACCTGTGTAGTTAACGCTATCAATCGCCACTTCACCTTCGATATCAGAAGCGTTTGCCAACAGTTGCTCTGAACTGATGGTGATAACTTCGTCCTCGTTGACTGAGTAGCTGGTTGAGCCTGCGATTGGTGGATCGTTCACCTCAAGTACAGTAATACCCGCGGTGGTCGCTTCAGTTGCGCCCTCTTCATCAGTTACGACAACATCAAGGCTAACTTCGCCGTTGAAGTTTTCGTTTGGTGAGAAGGTGTAAGTACCGTCACCGTTGTCTTCAAAGACACCGTCAGCGCCAGTGTAAGTCACGCTATCGACTGCCACATCACCTTCAATGTCAGAAGAGTTAGCAAGTAACTGTTCGTCACTGATGGTAATTGAGTTGTCTTCATGAACGGTGTAAGACGTGCTACCTGCAACCGGTGGATCGTTCTCTGGTGTCACGCTGACATCAATGTTGGCTTGAACTGTATCCGTGCCATCTGACACATCAAAACTGAAGTTCACATCACCATTGAAGTTCTCGTTTGGCGCAAAGCTGTAGCTTCCATCGCCATTATCAGTAAGAACACCATCCGCACCTGTGTAAGTAACGCCTTCAACCGACAGGTCATCCCCATCAATGTCAGTCGCACCTGTCAGCAAGTCTTCATCAGTCAAGTTCAAGATGCCGTCTTCGCCGATGCTGAACGTTTGATCTTGTGGTTGTGGAAGGTCATTGACTGGGTTAACGGTTAGGTCAGCCGTCGCAACCAGCGTATCTGTACCATCGCTAATGTCGAACGTTAGGTCAATGTCACCATTGAAGTTCGCATCTGGCGTAACGGTAAAGCTGCCGTCATCGTTAGCAACAACCGTCGCGTCTCCATCAACAATCAAGTTAGAAGCAGTAAGGTCGTCGCCATCTACATCACTCGCTTGCGAAAGAAGTTGCTCTTGGCTCAAGGTAATCGAACCGTCTTCCTCAACACTGTATGCAAGGTCGCCTGATACTGGTACGTCGTTGATTGGTAATACATCAACCGTAATAAACGTATCAACTTGAGCGCCGTCTTCATCTTGAATGGTCACATCCAACTGCACTTGGCCGTTGAAGTTTTCATTCGGAGCGAAGCTACATGTACCGTCACCATTGATAGAGAAGATACCGTCTGGACCGTCGTAGTTGATCTCAACAAGCTCAACATCACCTTCAATATCAGAAGCGTTCAACAGAACTTGAGACTCATTGAAAGTCAGTACTGAATCTTCATCGATGGTGTATGACGTTGGGCCAGCAACTGGCGGATCGTTCACCTCAAGGACTGTAATACCCGCCGTTGTTGCTTCAGTCGCGCCATCTTCATCCGTCACGACAACATCTAGGCTAACTTCGCCATTGAAGTTCTCGTTTGGCGAGAAGGTGTATGTACCGTCACCGTTGATTTCCAGAACACCGTCGCTACCACTGTAAGTCACGTTATCAATTGCGACTTCGCCTTCGATATCCGAAGAGTTCGCTAGCAGTTGTTCGTTACTGATTGTAATAGAGTTGTCTTCATGAACCGTGTAAGACGTACTACCCGCAACCGGAGGGTCATTCTCTGGCGTCACGCTCACATCAATGTTAGCGGTTACCGTATCGGTACCATCTGATACATTGAACGAGAAGTTCACATCGCCATTGAAGTTTTCGTTTGGCGCGAAGCTGTATGTGCCATCGCCATTGTCGGTTAGGACACCGTCTGTGCCAGTGTACGTTACACCTTCAACACTTAGGTCGTCCCCTTCAATGTCCGTCGCACCTGTTAATAGGTCTTGGTCATTGAACGTTAACACGCCATCTTCGCCGACTGTGAATGTCTGGTCTTGTGCTTCTGGACCATCGTTCACTGGTGAAACCGTTAGCTCTAGGTTGGTAGAGACAACATCATCACCATCAGACACATCAAACGTAAAGTTAACATCGCCATTGAAATCAGCTTCTGGCGTTAATGTGTACGTTCCATCACCGTTATCGGTAATCGTAACGCTCTCATCATCGGTTGCTAAATTCAGAGCCGTCAACTGATCGCCATCTAAATCACGCGCATTAGCCAATAAGTCTTCTTGCGTAATGATGATTGAACCATCTTCTTCAACCGTTGCAGAAACCGGAAGTGCTTCAGGTGCGTGCTCAATGTGCGCGCCTGTCGCGTTAATGTAGATGGTTTGAGATACCGTTTCAGAATCATCATTCGATAACTCTGTCGCAGTTGCGGTTACATGAACTTCAAGCTGCTCATTGAAGTCTTCTGGTAACTGGATTTGTAACGCATTTTCGATAGCCGTTGTTGGTAAGTTCACCGTACCATCAGGGCCAACCGTTACTTCACCGCTGTAGATTTGGCTGTTCACTTCACCGACATCGATTGTGAAGTTGAAGTCAGAATAGTCAGCATCACCGCCGCCATACAAATCTTCAAATCCGTAAACCAGCTCGCCGTCTTCATTAACCGTAGTACGAGTATGTTCGATACCATCTTGGTTTAGCTGAGAGCTTGAACCACCATGGAAGATCGCGTCACCATTTTGGCCTTGAATCACTGTCTCGGTTCCATCAGCAGCCACAAAGACAAGTTGAGGATCAACCGTATCCATGTTCGCAGGCGAACCATCCTCAGCACGGAACTCGTACTGACCGTCTTGCATCGCATCAAAGTCGTTGTGCTGATGTCCGTTTGGAATTAAGAACAGGTTAAAGCTTTCGCCTTCCTCGACTTGGAAGCTGAATTGATCTTGCCCTGGAACAAGGTCGCCGCCACCACCAACTTGTGATGCGTTTTCGTAAACAACTTCAACACCTGTGATGTTGCCGTCTTCGTCTACTTTGTAGTAACCCGCAGCGTTTTGGTAGCCAGCCGTCTCACCTTCAAACGTTACTGTGATTTCAGTGTCGTTGTAACTGGTGATACCGTTCTCTTGGTCATTCAGAACGCCTTCGTTATCGTATTGAATAACCGAACCTTCTGGCACACCATCTACTGTAACAGTGAGTGTTTCAGACAAGTCTTGGTCGACAAGTGCCGCAGCAATGTTCAGTTCAACAATACCGCCTGGCTCAACCAAAATCGCCTGGTCGTCGACGTTAACACCATCACCATCCGTGATAACTAAGTCAGGCGCATCAGCAACTGCTTCAATGTGAACATTAATGTCTTGTTCAACTTCATCCGTACCGTCTGTCACAGTAAAGCTGAACTGCAGATCACCACTGAAGTGCTCTTCAGGAACGAAGCTGAACGTGCCATCGCCGTTGTCGGTTACTGTGCCTTCATCACCAGAGTAATTGATGCTGGTAACGCTTAGGTCGTCGCCATCAATATCAATTGCAGCACTCAATAGATCTTCTTGAGTGAACAGGATGCTGCCATCCTCTTCGATGTGGTACATTCCTGGAGCAACAATTGGAATGTCATTCACCGGATTAACGGTCAATGTCATATCATTAGACGTGCTCAGCTCACCGTCGCTCACCTCATAAGTGAATGCAATATCGCCATTGAAGTTCTCTGAAGGTGTCACTGTGTACGTGCCATCACCATTGTCTACAATGCTGGCATTTGGATCGTTAGTTTCAAGCGCGCTTGCAAACAACTCATCGCCATCTTGGTCGCTCGCGTTCTCCAACAACATTTCTTGTGTAACGAGGATTGAACCATCTTCGTCGACATCTGCCACCATTGGCGTCGCTTCTGGCGCATCGTTGACGAACTCAACTTTTAGGTCGATGTTTGCGGCAACCACATCAGTGCCATCGCTCACATCAAACGCTAAGTCAACGTTACCGAAGAAGCCCTGCTCTGGTGTTAATGTGTATGTTCCATCGCCATTGTCTGTGACTTCTACCGTGTCGCTTGCACTCGTCACATTCACAACTGACAGTTCGTCGCCTTCAATGTCTGTCGCTTGTGCTAATAGTTCAGCTTCGGTAATGGTAATCGCTTGACCGTCTTCCGTAGTGAAAGACATGTCAGGCACGTCTGGAGCATCGTTGATAGGGTTTACGGTTAGGTTGAGGTCAGCCGCAACAGTTTCGATCGCGTCAGTGACATCATAAGTAAACTCAATCTCACCAAAGAAATCTGCACTTGGTGTAATAGTGAAGCTACCGTCTGGGTTTTCTACAACAACCGCATTTGGATCGTTGGTCGCTAAGTTAACGGCTTCAAGGTTGTCGCCATCGACATCCGTCGCATTCGCTAACAGATCCTCTTGAGTGATAGTGATTGAACCATCTTCATCAACAGCGGCTTCAATTGGACCACCAACCTCTGGGCCTTCATTGACAATTTCAACGTCAACTCTTGCTGTACTTGGTGCGCTTGCTTGGCCATCACTGATATCGAAAGTCAGATTCACTTCACCGTAGAAGTCTTCTGCAGGTTCGAAGGTAAAGGTATTATCACCGTTATCCGTTAACGTACCTTGCGTTTGGTCTGCAAGTAATAGGTTTTCGACATGAAGAATGTCGCCATCAACATCGGTAGCACCAGACAATAGGTCTTTCGCTTCGATGATCATGGAGCCGTTTTCAAGCATTTGGGTGTGCAATGGTTCACCCGGAACCGGCACATCATTGACTGGTACGACCGTTAGGTCTAGATGCGTTGCAACTTCATCAGTTCCATCAAACACCTTGTAGTCGATGTCGATTTCACCATTGAAGTTTTCATTCGGCATGAAGGTAAACGTACCATCGCCGTTATCAACTAGCTCACCGTTATCACCACCGTAAGTGATGTCAGAAATAGACAGCGTATCGCCTTCCACATCTGTGGTGTTCGCTAGCAAGTCATCTGCACTGAACGTGATACCTTCATCTTCATCTGTCGATAGAACAATCGGGCCAGAAACGATTGGCGCATCATTTACTGATTCGAAATTGATATTGATGATATTGCTGTCTGTCAGCTCACCATCGGTAACTTGGTAACCAAGTTCGATTTCACCATGGAAGTTTTCATCCGGTGTTACCGTCCAAGTGCCATCACCATTATCGGTGAGTGTTGCATGCTCTGAGTTTTCACCCACTAGCTCTAGATTTTCAATATCAAGGTCGTCGCCATCAATATCAGATGCTTGCGCCAGTAGTTGCTCTTCGGTAATCACAACCGAAGCAAACTGGGCAGAACCATCGGTATCGACAGTAATATTCGGAAGATCAGCCGTTAACTCGATTTCGTTGTCACCCGCATGGATATTCAACTCAACCGTTTCAGTAATCTCTGAACCATCTACACCAATCGATGTAAACACCGCTTCATCATGACAAGTTTGTGACACTGTCATGTTTTGAACGACGTAAGTACCATTACCTTGCACGGTACCAAGCTCAAAGTAGGACACTGGTTGATCAACCGTTAGCGTGTAATCTGTCTCGAAAGTACCACGGTCTTCTTTGTGGTAAGTCATCGAGTCAATTAGGTCGCCATCCTCATTGAACGCTTTGATTTCTACTTCTGTAAAGTGACGAGACTCTTCCATGAACCAGCCACCCAAACCATCTAGGTGGAAACTGATTTCATTGATGTCTTGACCTTCAACTGAAACCGTCAGTTTCTCATCACCACTTAAGCCTTGGCGGTCAGTATCACCGATACCATGACCAATGTGGGTGTTGCCATTCCAGGCACCAAGAGGGTCATCGTTACTTTGAACAGTTACCGTTAAGTCACCATCTGAGAACTCACGCGTATAAGGGTCAACTTCTGTACCCCAATCATCCACACTCGCGTTATCGTCAAACGTACCGATTTGTGTGGTGTGTGTACCTTCAGCAAGAGCATCTTCACTTGGAACAAAGCGCACTTCGGTATCTGCAGGAACTTCTTGTCCTACTTCCAGTACCACCCATTCGTCATTCACATTTGCTTCAATGATGCCGTTTTCTGGCGCTTGGTCTAAACGTAGTGCTGGTTCTTCACGAAGTGTCACACCAACTGTTTGGTCTTCTTGCGCTTGGATGAAGATTTCATCGCCCGCTTCTGGCGCATCGTTGACAGGGTTAACCGTCAAGTCGAGTGTCGTCAGAACTTCATTCTCACCATCACTGATGCTGTATGTGAAGTCCAACTCGCCATTGAAGTTTTCTGTGTGCGTAATAGTGAATGAACCATCGTCATTAGTAACAATTGTCGCATCTGGATCGTTGGTTTGTAGGTTAGATGCCGTTAACTCATCACCTTCAACATCGGTCGCATTAGCGAGTAACTGCTCTTGAGTAATGGTGATTGAATTATCTTCATCGACTTCAGCCTGAATGCCCGAAGTTTCAGGTCCGTCATTCACAGCGATAACATCGATGCCAGCGGTTGTGGTTGCGGTTGCACCGTCTTCGTCAACGACAACAACGTCTAGTGAAATATCACCATCGAAGTTTTCATTTGGCGTAAAGGTGTAAGTACCATTGCCATTATCAACAAAAGAGCCGTCATCACCGGAGTACGATACTCCAGACAGTGAAACATCACCTTCTACATCGGAAGAGTTTGCCAATAATTGCTCATCACTGATCGTGATTTGGCCATCTTCTTGAACTGTGTACGATGTTGAGCCCGCTACTGGTGGGTCATTCTCAGGCGTTACGCTGACATCAATAACAGCTGATGTTGAATCAGTACCGTCAGAGACATCGAATGAGAATTGAACATCACCATTGAAGTTCTCGTTTGGAGCAAAGCTATATGTGCCGTCGCCATTATCGCTAAGAACACCATCTGCACCAGTGTAGAGCACGTTTTCAATCGACAGTTCATCACCATCAATATCCGACGCACCTGCAAGCAGGTCAGCATCGGTGAAGAGTAACGTACCGTCTTCTTCAATCGTGAACTGTTGATCTTGCGCTTGTGGCAAGTCATTAACCGGATTCACGGTAATGTCTAGGCCAACTTGAACTGAACCACCATCGTTATCGATGATATCGAAGTTCAGATCTAGGTCACCGTTGTAATCTGCGTTCGGTGTGATGGTGTAGCTGCCATCATCATTGTGTTGGATGGTCGCATTTTCATCAGTAGATAGATTGATAGCTTCTAAGTTATCGCTATCGATATCACCTGCTCTTGCTAGCAATTGCTCTTGGCTTAGCGTGATGGAGCTATCTTCATTGATGGTGTAAGCCAAATCGCCCGATACTGGCGCATCATTGATTGGCAATACATCAACGTTAATGTGTGTTTCAACCGTTGCGCCATCTTCATCTTGAATGGTCACACCCAGTTGAACCTGACCATTGAAGTTTTCGTTGGGTGCAAAGCTGCATGTACCATCACCATTTACAGTGAAGATACCGTCAGAGCCATCGTAGTTAATGCCAACAAGTTCTACATCGCCTTCGATATCCGAAGCATTCACAAGAATCTGAGATTCACTGAACGTCAGAACCGAATCTTCGTCAATGGTGTATGACGTTGGACCCGCAACTGGTGGATCGTTCACTTCAAGAACGGTAATACCTGCTGTGGTTTCATCAATTGCACCTTCTTCATCTGCAACAATCACATCAAGGCTGATATCACCGCTGAAGTTTTCATTAGGAAGGAAGGTATAGCTGCCATCGCCGTTATCTTGGAACACACCATCAGTGCCACTGTAAGTCACAGTATCAACCGACACCGCACCTTCAATATCCGAAGAGTTAGCTAGCAACTGTTCATCAGAAATTGTGATGGCATTGTCTTCATTGACCATGTATGAGGTTGAACCCGCAACTGGCGGATCGTTCTCAGGAGTCACACTCACATCAATGTTAGCGCTGACTGTTTCTGTGCCATCAGACACATCGAAACTGAAGTTCACATCGCCATTGAAGTTCTCGTTTGGCGCAAAGGTATAAGTACCATCACCGTGGTCGGTCAGTACGCCATCACCACCTGTATAGCTAATACCTTCAACGGTTAAGTCGTCGCCATCAATATCGGTGGCACCGGTAAGTAAGTCGGCGTCTGTAAATTGAAGCGTACCGTCTTCTGCGATACTGAATTGTTGGTCTTGAGGAACCGGCAAGTCATTAACTGGGTTAACAGTAAGATCGGCGGTTGCTTGAACCGTGTCAGTACCGTCAGTGATGTTGAATTGAATATCAATGTCACCATTGAAGTTCGCATCTGGTGTGATGGTGAAACTGCCGTCATCGTTAGCTACAACCGTCGCATCACCACCAACTGTTAAGTCACTTGCGGTTAGATCTTCGCCTTCTACATCGGACGCTTGAGACAACAGCTGATCTTGGCTCAGTGTGATTGAACCATCTTCGTTAACGTTGTAAGCCAAATCACCAGACACTGGCGCATCATTGATTGGTAATACGTCAACATTGATGACGGTTTCCACTTCTGCACCATCTTCATCACGAATGGTGACATCAAGCTGAACTTGGCCATTAAAGTTCTCATTTGGAGCGAAGCTGCAAGTGCCGTCACCATTTACTGAGAAGATACCCTCAGGGCCATCGTAGCTAATACCAACAAGCTCAACATCCCCTTCTACATCTGAGGCGTTAAGCAACACTTGAGACTCACTGAAGGTAAGTACTGAGTCTTCATCAATGGTGTAAGACGTAGGGCCTGCAACCGGCGGATCGTTCACTTCAAGAACATTGATGCCCGCGGTCGTTGAGTCGGTCGCACCATCTTCATCAGCAACAACCACATCCAGTGCAATTTCACCGCTGAAGTTCTCATTTGGCGAGAAGGTGTAAGTGCCGTTACCATTGATTTCGAGGACACCGTCGCTACCAGAGTAAGTCACGCTGTCTATCGATACATCACCTTCAATATCTGAAGATGTTGCCAATAGTTGTGCATCAGAAATGGTAATCGAATTATCTTCATTCACCGTGTAGGACGTTGAGCCCGCAACAGGCGGATCGTTCTCAGGAGTCACGCTAACATCAATGTTTGCTGACACCGTATCGGTTCCGTCTGACACATCGAAGCTAAAGCTCACATCACCATTGAAGTTTTCGTTTGGAGCAAAGCTATATGATCCCTCACCCAAGTCAGTCAGTACGCCATCAGTGCCTTCATAAGTGATGCCCTCAACCGTCAGGTTATCACCTTCAACGTCTGTCGCGCCTGTAAGCAGATCCGCGTCTGTGAACTGTAAAGTACCGTCTTCTGCAATACTGAACTGTTGGTCTTGAGGGACTGGTAAATCATTTACAGGATTAACTGTAAGGTCAGCCGAAGCTTGAACGGTATTGGTACCATCTGAGATATCGAAGCTGATATCAATGTCGCCATTGAAGTTCTC
>NZ_JBFSVE010000041.1:0-49363 GCF_041467715.1 Vibrio sp. 10N.247.311.14 | reverse complement strand
CTCGTTAGTGATTGTACTCACTTAACTCAGTGTCCAAAACTTATGGTGCGGATCACTAAGCATGTCGTCAGGGTTAGCACCTTCGTTTAGATTAATGCCTCGCAGAATCATCAAAAAACAGTCGTGGCCAAATTGTTCGAACCGAGGGCGGGTGTCATCGGTGAGTAATGAATCGATGATGGCATTTGGAACCGTATTACTGTGGAGCCATTCTCTCAAACCGTCAGCATCTCTTTGGCAGTGATACCAAGTTGATTGCTCGAATGAGGCTGGGCTGGTGGTGTGTTCATGTGCCACCCCCTCAGAAAATTGCCAGCTTGAAATTATGAAAGCGTCCATTCATTTGTCCTTAATGATATGACGTAAACATTGATATTATGCGCCATTCAGGCGCGGTATTGAACTGAGCTTAATCGTGGTAAGTTCAATGAGCGATGTGAGTGAGATGAAGTCTAATAAGACATGTTGGTCTTTGGAGTACGACGGACTCTTCCATTATTGTCTCTATTAAATGTAGCTCATTGTTTCGTCGTTATAAATTAGCACTCTGGCTCCATGTTAGCGACGAAAAAAAGAAAAGACAGAGGTCTTTTCTTTTTAGGGGCGGTTGCGGAGAGCTTGCTCAGGCAACTCGAGTTTTCCGATGGTTTACATAAGCAAAAGCACTAGCGACAAGAAGCAAAAATGTCTTGGTTCTCTCGGTATTCTTTGGTTTGCACGTCCATTAGGCCAAGCAAGGAGTCGAACAGGTTATCGTGAGAAAAGCTCTGCTCTTTCCCCGCCTTTCTTAAGCAGGTTTGGTTTATCCCTTTCTGCTCGGCGAAACCATCAGACATCCACATTATCATAGGCACATGGGTTTGCTCTTTCGGTGCCAATGAATAAGGCATGCCGTGTAAGTAGACGCCATTTTCTCCCAATGATTCTCCGTGATCGGAAATGTACATCAGCGCAACATTGTACTTATCGGTGAGTTTCTCTAGCTTCTGAATAGCCTGTGATAGAAAGAAATCTGTGTACAAGATGGTGTTGTCGTAGGTGTTGACCACTTGCTCTTTGGTGCAGTTTTCGATATCAGAACGTGGGCAGTCTGGCACAAACTTCTTATGATCTTCTGGGTATCGCTCAAAGTAAGTTGGGCCGTGAGATCCGGAGATATGATAGAAAATGATGCTATCTTGTTTAAGAACTTGAGTATCTTGTTCGAAGTTCTCTAGCATGGCTGTGTCATAGCACACATCTTTATTACACAGCGGGTCGCTGTCTTTGGCGACGAGAGTCATCTCTTTGATTCGATGTGCGACCGCCTTGTCTCCACCATCGTGCTCTCGCCAGATAGAGTGAATGCCCGCGCGGTTCATAATGTCGACTACGTTATCTTGGTTGTAGGCTTTGTCGCGATCGTAGTTGCTTCGGTTCATGTTAGAAAACATACACGGCACAGAAACCGCAGTGGCTGTTCCGCATGACTGAACATCAGAGAAAAAGATCGGATTATAGGGTTTGGTATGAGCATT
Source organism: Vibrio sp. 10N.247.311.14 (assembly GCF_041467715.1). Classification (NCBI taxonomy): domain Bacteria; kingdom Pseudomonadati; phylum Pseudomonadota; class Gammaproteobacteria; order Vibrionales; family Vibrionaceae; genus Vibrio; species Vibrio sp. 10N.247.311.14. Next base: position 47,846 of record NZ_JBFSVE010000041.1, on the reverse strand, counting down.
GGTTTCTTTCTCATAGCCATAATATTGGTAGTTATATACACGTGCTGTTTCACCAAGAACAAACACCAATAAGGTCGGTTTGGTTGCCGCTTTTGCTTGTGGCTTGAGTTGAGCATCTAATCCCAATTCTTGATAGGGGATGGGCTGTTTGATGTAGGTGTTATTGATGTATTTGACTGTTGATGCTACGTATTCGGTCGGAATGATCATCTTTTTAAGATGAGAGTTATTACGACCAATCGACACATAATCTTTGTAAAACAACCCGGCAATGATGGCAATGACGATCAACGAAGAGAGCAATCCAATCGCCTTCCCAATAGCAAAATCTTTCCAAGATTCTCTTTCAAGATCCGTAAATAAAAGCAGCAGTGACGGGACTCCTCCCATCAGAACAAACCATAAAATAGAATAGCTGCTTAGGTAGCTAGCAGCCTCTCCGCTGTTGGTTTCGAAGACGTTTTCTATCATTCCATAGTCTACAAAAATGCCGTAGTTGAACATGCTGTAGCTGACTAAAGAGGAAGTAAGTAGTAACAAGATAAAAAAAGCTTTGGCGAATATCGGCCAGTTGAATACTTGAAAGATAAAGTTGAATGCGGCGAGAAAGAAAAATGGGATCGAGATGATAAACCCAATGCTTTCGGCTTGTGAGGAACTAAGAATATTGAACAGTTCGCGTGAGATAGGCAAGTTAATGACAAGCAGGTAATACACTGCCAAAACGAAAGGGAGTTTGTTTATCGACATGTTTAAGCGTGGTAGATTCATAGGTCTTGTCTTCCTGTGTCACTTATCCCTTTATTTTAGTCTCGCTACCAAGAAAGCTCTAATATCAACGCATAAAGCTCAATCAGTGATGGTGAGCGATAAACTGGCTAAAGTGAAATGACGCTAAGGTGTGTAGATACAAAAAATTTACTTTACTGAGTGACCTTCATGACAAGGTGGAACAGCAAAGTGAATTAGTATGTTCAGCTTATTCTATGTGGTTCAATCACATTAGAAGTTGTATGAACCACCGAAGCTAATGCTTTTGAAGGCAAGCGTGTGGTCACCAGCTGATATCTGAGAGTTCTTAAATTGGACCGTGTCGTCTACGCTTACTGCATCCGCTTGCGAGATTAAGCGTAGCGTTAGGTGTTCGATTGGCGTGTATTCAACACCTACACCAAAGTGGAAACCCGTACCGCTGTCATCAGCGTAACCAGCACTCTTATTTGCGTTTAGGTCAACAGAGCTTAAACCAGCCAATACGAATGGGCGGATTGTGTTGTCGAATGTGTAACCAAGATTTGCTGACAAAGAAACAGACGTCGGAGACAGCTTTTCAGCGCTATTTTTGTAGTTTGCGTAATCTGTGTAGCCAAGTTCAACACCTACGATACGGTTGAATTGGTAGCCGCCGTATAGGTTGTAGCCCATGCCATCTGAATCTAAGCTACCGTGACCGTCTGTGTCAGAATCTTGGTAGACACTAAGTCCGCCACGCCGTCAGTACCTGCAGCTAAAGCTGGAAGAGAAACTGCGCTGATTAAACCCAGTGCTAATGCTGATTTCGTTATCTTGTTCATCGTTCTTACTCACTCTTAAATGTCATGCCAGTATCAATAATTTTTGTTTTGCGACCTTTCGACCGTTGGTGAGTATTATTCCGTAGTCTTATACCTATTACTGTATGGCTTTGTAAGCTAAATCGTTACATAGTAGAAAATATACTCATCAGATTGCGTAGTGAGTTAGGCTGCCAAAAACAAGGAATACACATGCTAATGAGACAAAACACAGGTTTGGTGATTGTGGACGTACAAGGTAAGCTCGCACGCCTTGTTGATGACAGTGATGCGCTGATTGCTAATTGCGGAAAGTTGGTTCAAGGAGCGCAGGTTTTGGGTCTGCCAATTATTCGTTTGGAGCAGAATCCAGACAAGCTAGGTGCTACGGTCGACGAACTTAATGACTTGTTGAATAATGCAAAGGCGACACCTAAATTCACGTTTAACGCGTGTGATGAGCCCAAGTTTGTTGAAGCTGTTCAAACCAAGGATGTAGAGACTTGGTTGGTGTGTGGTATTGAGGCTCATATTTGTGTTTATCAAACCGCATTGGGTTTGTTGGAGCTTGGGTACAGGGTTCAGGTAGTTGGCGACTGTATTGGTTCACGGACAGCATTGAATAAGAAGTTGGCTATCAGCCGATTACAGGACGCTGGTGTCCAAATTACGGGATTAGAAATGAGCTTATACGAGCTAGTGAAAGATTGCCGCGCACCAGAATTTAAGCTCATTCTATCCTTGATTCGTTAATCACCGAGAGGCTGTCTGTCGCCCCCACCTCGGTAGGAATCTAGCGCAACCTTCAAACGACGCAGTTTGTCGCGCGAACGGTTTTTATGATTGACTGCGATCCCCATAGAAAGTACATCCACTAGCGCCAACATGGCGTAGCGAGACGCCGACGGTTTGTAGATGAAGTCAGTTTCCATATGTTTGATGGGCAACAAGATATCGGCAATCTTTGCCAGCGGTGTATCTTGTGGGGTAATTGCGATGATCTTAAGCCCGTACTGCTTAGCCAGCTCTGCGGTTTCAGTAATCACAGGCGTGAAACCGGTCGCGGAGATCATCACCATGACATCATTGATATCTGCTGTCGCAGCAACCATGCGTGACATTAAGCCATCATTGTACGACACCACGGGATAGCCCAATCGGAACAGTCGGTGTTGCAGTTCTTGAGAGGCGATAGTCGAACCACCACCCATGCCGATAGCAATGATTTGTCTGGCGTTATGCAGCCAGCTGACTGCGGTTTCAACGTCTTGCTCTTTGAACAAGGTGCGGTTGATGTCTAGGCTTTGCTTGATCGATTCGTAGATACCTTGATAACCCGTTTGGTCAACCGGTTCGAGGATAAAGCGCTGGCCAACGGTTAGCGTCTGAGCCAACTTAATCTTCATATCACGTACGTTGCTGCAACCGATCGCTTTAGCAAAACGTGTAATGGTGGCTTCACTCACTTGAGCGCTTTCAGCAAGCTCTGTGATGCTGGCATTGGCAGCAAAATCAATGTCGTCCATGATCAGCTTAGCGACTTTTTTCTCTGCATCACGAAGAGCGGGAAAACGCTCCGTTATCTGTGAAATGATATCTACTTCTAAACTCAAGAATCCTGATCCTTTGTTGATGGGGCTAATCGTTATTACCTAGTTATTAAGAATCTAGCTCGTAAGAAGCAAGCTCTTTAGCTTTTTATGAGCACTAATCCATTAAAAACTAAGCCTTAGCCCCGTTAGTATATCTTATTGCTTCGCTGATTCTAGCTTATTGAAAAATCGAACTAGAAGCAGGTTTCCACCCAGTTTGTTACCTGATGGTCGTCATCGCTGATGGCAATGTAGCGCCACTTATCGAAGGTTAAACACGGGTGTGAGGTTGAGAAGGCAATCATGTCGCCCACTTCAATCTCAGAAGAGCCGTCCGTTTCAACAAAGGTATGCTGATCCATCACGGCGGTCGCAGTCAGCCCTTTCACAGAGATAGCTTTGCCATTGCGATAGCCGCGTTCGGCAATAGGTAAACCCGCATCAAAGGCCACATCACGCTTGCCTAGCCCAACCACGAGTTTAGTCGGTTCTGGGCGAGAGATTACATACGCCCATACCTCAAGTGCCGATTCCAGATCTCCACCCAATTCACACGCGTAACCTTGGTTTACTTGGGCACGCTGCAACACTTTGCTTTGAGCGTCTAGGTAGATGCCTGTGTCGTGAATGGCATAACAACCCGGGCGGATGATCGCCAAGTAATCGGTTAGGTTCGCTAAACATTCTGCAACCACGTCATACCAAGCAGAGCCGGCACCCGTGATGATAGGTTGCCCTGCAATTAGGCCATCTGATGCGAGGCTTTCGACCGAAGTCAGCGCCTGTTTCAAGAAGGTGCGAATGTCTTGTTCTGCGTTGTCACCGTGAATCACACCCTCATACACCTCAATACCCGCGAGCGAAAGGGCAGGTGTGTCTTGGATGGTTTGAGCCAGTTCTAGAACTTCTTGTGGTGAACGACAACCACAACGACCGCCCGGCACACCAAATTCGATCAGTACTTTTAGCGTCTGCTTTGTATTAGCGAAATATTGGCTAAGTTGCTGCACGTTGACCGATGAATCCACACAACAGTAAAAGTCGACATCAAATTCACTGATCAGCTGTTCAACGATCGCCATGTTGGTTTTACCCACCAATTGGTTGGCCATGATGATTCGTTTTGCACCCGCCATAGCGGCAACTTCTGCCTGTGCAGGCGTTGCTACTGTAATACCCCAAGCGCCATTTTCTAGCTGTTGACGGAAGAAATCAGGCGTCATCGATGTTTTGCCATGTGGCGACAATTTAACCTGATGATGATCGGCGAATGATTGCATCCAATTCAGGTTATTGGTCAACGCTGATTGTTTGATAATTGCTACCGGAAGCGAAATGTCTTCATCAACCAGTCGATAAACACCGTTCTCAGATTGTGATACTGCTCTCCCTTTTTGGCCTTTTTCAGTCAAGATGAAACTATCTTTTTGATACTTTATAACATCTTTTTGTGCAGGGTTATGTTTCATTGCTGATTCCTAACATGATTTAAGTGGTTGTTATTTAATGTTTAAATATATCTATAATGTGTTTTATGATAGAAACTATCACACAAATTAAAATATTATGTGTGTTTTGTCACTAAAAATAATCGGCTGGATTTCTAATATAGCTCCATCAACACAGTGGATTGAGAGAGTGAAAAATGTTGTTCGATACGATAATCAAAAATGTAGAGGTGTTTGATGGCACCGGCGAACAATCGTTTTGTGCCGATGTAGCAATCCGAGATGGAAAAATCGCCGAAATTGGCAAAGTCGATCATGAAGATTGTAGCCAGTTGGTTGAGGGAGTTGGCTTAGCATTGGCTCCTGGATTCATCGATGTACACACACACGACGATACCAATGTAATTCGTTACCCAGACTGCCTACCAAAGATCAGCCAAGGCGTGACAACCGTAATTGTTGGCAACTGTGGCATCAGCGCATCGCCAACGGTTTTGGCGGGCGATCCACCAGACCCAATGAACCTATTAGGCGCGCAGGCTGATTTCAAATACCCAACCTTTGCCGCGTATGCACAAGCCGTAGAGCAAGCGCAACCAGCGGTGAACGTAGCAGCGTTAGTTGGCCACACCACACTGCGTAACCAAGTGATGGACGACCTACAACGCACCGCAAGCGAAGAAGAAATCGCGGTAATGCAAACCAACCTTGATTTAGCGATGGAGCAGGGTGCACTGGGTTTGAGTTCAGGTTTGGCTTACGCCAGCGCGAAACAAGCTAATGCCAACGAAGTGATGCAGTTAGCGAAAGTGCTTTCTAGCCATGGCGGCATCTATACCACGCATATGCGTACCGAATTCGAAGAGATCTTAAGCGCGATGGAAGAGGCGTTTGAGACTGGGCAATACGCGAAAGTACCGGTTGTTATCTCTCACCTTAAATGTGCAGGTGCAGGTAACTGGGGCAGAACCGTTGAAGTACTTGATTTGATGGACAAGGTTTCTGAGCACCAAGATGTGTCTTGCGACTGCTACCCATACTCAGCGAGCTCTTCGACATTAGATTTGAAACAGGTGACGGACGATTTCGATATCTTCATTACTTGGTCTAAAGCAAAGCCAGAACATGCAGGCAAAACGCTTAAGCAGATTGCTGATGAGATGAACCTACCACTGATGGACGCAGCAAAAGCGCTTCAACCAGCCGGTGCGGTTTACCACTGCATGGATGAGAACGACGTAAAGCGCGTATTGAAATACAAGCTGACCATGGTTGGTTCTGATGGTTTACCCAATGACCCGCATCCACATCCAAGATTGTGGGGCACCTTCCCGAAAGTCTTAGGTCATTACTGCCGAGATGAAAAACTGTTTGCGCTACCAGAAGCGATTCACAAAATGACCGGAATGTCTGCGAAGCGCTATAACCTCGCGGGAAGAGGTGAGATTCGCCAAGACGCATTTGCCGATTTAGTTTTATTTGACCCAAAGAATATTAAAGACACAGCAACATTTGAAAATCCTATGTCAGTTGCTGAGGGAATCGAAAGTGTATTTGTAAATGGTGAGTTAACTTACCAAAAAGGAAAAGTGAAAAATAATCGTTCAGGCGTTTTTATTTACCGTAATTAGAATTTAATTATTTTATTAGATATACAGTAATAAGAAAACGACGAATTAATTTAAATATATTGGAACAGAACCAATATTATCTATAAAGAAGTGGAGTTAAAAAATGACTATTAAACGTTACGGTGTTGAAGGCGGTACAGGTACAGGCGGACAACATTTACCATTTGCACGCGCAACTGAAGCGGGTGGTTTCCTATACGTTTCTGGTCAGACACCGATGACAGATGGTGAAGTGGTAGAGGGTGGCATTGTTGACCAGTCTCGCCTAGCGATCCAAAACTGTGTCGATATCATGACTGAAGCGGGCTACGGCCTAGAAGACGTAATGCACGTAAAGGTTGTGCTAACGGATTCTCGTTACTTCCAATCTTTTAATAAGGTATTCAAAGAGTTCTTCGGTGCTAACCCACCGGCTCGTATCTGCATGGTTTGCGACCTAGTTGTAGACGTGAAGGTTGAAGTAGATGTGACTTGCTACCGCGCGGATCGCGTTTAGTAATAAGCTAATCACAATTACCTACTTAGAGAGTATTAGGGGTTAGTCATCCCTGTTATTATCCTTTAATACTCTCACCCTACATTTATAAAAATTACTTTAATTAAAATAGATAAAATCAATAAAGTAATTATATGAAATATAAAAATGAATGAATCATAAATAAAGTTCAAGAATGAACTCAATATTTCACTGAGAGGTGTCAAATGAACAGCACACTTTTTCTTACAGGCTTCGGCGTGTACGTATGTTTTCTAATTTGGTTAGGCTGGTTTGTCTCGCGTAGTCAAAAATCTGGCGAAGATTTCTTATTAGGTGGCCGTGGCCTGCCATTATTCTTAGTACTTGGTACAACAGTTGCGACTATGGTCGGCACGGGTTCAAGTATGGGCGCGGTTGGCTTTGGCTACGCAAATGGTTGGGCGGGTGCTCTGTACGGAATAGGCGGTGCTGTCGGCATCCTATTGCTTGCACTTTGGTTTGCTCCGGTTCGTAAACTGAACTTCATGACCATGAGTGAAGAGCTGGCTTATTACGTTGGCGCTAACCGAATCGTAAAAAACGTGGTTGGCCTACTTATCTTTATCGCGTCAATCGGTTGGTTAGGTGCGCACATTCTAGGTGGCGGCATGTACCTAGCGTGGATTGCAGACATCGACCTTAACCTTGCGAAAATTATTATTGCTGCAGCTTTCACTATCTACGTTGTTATCGGTGGTTACACAGCAGTTGTATGGACCGATACGATTCAAGCAATCATCCTTTTTGCTGGCTTCATCCTAATGGCGGTAATGTCTGTTGATCACATTGGTGGCATGGACAACCTTTACGCTGCGATGGACCCTGCTGCTACAAGCTTTTTAGCAATCGATAAACTGGGCATTCTGCCTGCTGTTTCTCTGGCTGTGGTTATCGGTGTGGGCGTACTTGCAACACCTTCATTCCGCCAGCGTATCTACTCTGGTAAAGATGTTTCAACTATCCGTCGCTCTTTCGTGGCTTCTGGTGTGTTGTACCTTTTCTTCTCTATTATTCCAGCAATCATAGGTATGGCGGCACACGCTATTGACCCAACGCTGGATAACCCGAACTTCTCGTTCCCTTACATTGCAGCGACGGTACTACCTGTTGGCGTAGGCATGATTGTTCTTATCGCAGGTCTATCAGCAACCATGTCGAGTGCAAGCTCAGATGCGATTGCCGGTGTATCTATCCTACTGCGTGACGTGTACGTGATGTTCACAGGCCGCGTACCAAACAAAGAATCAATGTTGAACTACTCTCGTCTAGCTTTGGTTGTGGTGATTGGCTTCGCACTACTGTTCGCACTGACGTCAAACGACATCATTGGCTACATCACTAAGATGATTTCAACGGTTATGTCGGGCATGTTTGTGTGCGGTATGTTGGGTAAATTCTGGAAACGCTACAACTGGCAAGGTGCGCTTGCAACACTAGCGGGTGCTTCTGTAGCTTCATTCGTAGTAATGTTAAACGCTGACTACACAGCCTTCTGGGGCAACCCAGTTATCCCATCATGTCTGTTTGCTCTAACGGCAGGTGTGGTTGTGAGTCTAGTGACTCCGGCTAACCAAGTAACACCTGAAATGGCAAAAGCGATTCTTGATGACGAGCGTGCTCTGATGGAGATGGAAATGTCTGAGACTGGCGTACTTGAAGAAGAAGCGGCACCTCAACGTCCTGCAAATCAAACAAGCTAAACCTAGTCTCCACAACTGGTTTGCTTAATTCAGGTCCTGCTTAGTGGCAGGGCCTTCTCCCACATATATCTCTCTATTTTAGGATCGGCTATGCCTGCATCTTCTCATTTCAATATTGCTTTCTTCGGCGAATGTATGGTCGAAATAAGCGGCTCTCCATTAACCAAAAAATTTGGCGGTGACACGCTCAATACCGCGCTTTACCTTTCTCGCTTAACCCAACATCAAAACCTGTCTGTTCATTACGCGACTGGTTTGGGTAGCGATGAACTGTCTCAAAACATGATTGATAGCTGGCAACTAGAAGGCATTCAAACCAATTTCGTTGAACGTATTCCAAACAAGTTGCCCGGTTTGTACATGGTAGAAACGGACGAAACGGGTGAGCGACATTTCCACTATTGGCGCAATGACGCGGCAGTAAAATCTTACTTTCAAACTGACGACCTGAATAAGCTTGAAATCGCGCTGACAGAGAAACAAGTCGACGCGGTTTACATCAGCGGTATCAGTATCGCGATTTTAGATGACACCTCACGTGAACGTCTGTTGAAAGCCATTGGTGTGTTCTCAAATCAAGGCGGAAAGCTGATTTTTGATAACAACTATCGCCCGCAACTTTGGACGACTGAACAAGCTCAGCATTGGTACGCCAAGTTACTACCATTGGTCGACATTGCACTGATTACCGAAGACGACGACCTGCTGGTTTGGGGCAATGGCGAGAGCGTTCAACAACGCTGCCTTCGCTTAGGCTGCCAAGAGATCGTCATCAAACGTGGCTGTGAGCCATGCAAGATTGTTCAAGTTGAACAAGGCGATGTTGTTGAGAGTTATGTATCCGCGACTCGTGTTTCTAACGTGGTCGACACCTGCGCTGCGGGCGATTCATTCGCTGCGGGTTATTTAGCTGCGCGTCTTACTGGCGAGAGCGCCACCGACGCAGCCGAATTTGGCCACCAACTGGCTTCCATCGTTATTCAATACTCTGGCGCAATAATCCCTATGAGCGCTATGAGCCAACTGATTAAAAAATAAAAAGCGGAACTATTATGTCTCAAGAAATGATCAACACACTTAAGCAGTTCAAAGTTATCCCTGTTATCCAAATCAACAAGGTGGAACATGCGATTCCACTAGCAAAAGTGTTGGTAGAAAACGGCCTGCCAGTAGCAGAAGTGACGTTCCGTACCGAAGCGGCAGCGGATTCGATTCGTGCGATGCGTGATGCCTACCCAGAGATGTGTATCGGTGCAGGTACAGTACTCACACCTGCGCAGATCGACCTTGCGAAAGAGGCGGGCAGCGAATTCATCGTAGCACCGGGCTTGAATCCCAACACAGTAAAACGTTGCCAAGAGATCGGTATGCCAATCGTTCCTGGCGTAAACAACCCAAGCCAAGTAGAGCAAGCGTTGGAGCTAGGTCTTAACTTTTTGAAGTTCTTCCCAGCAGAAGCGTCTGGTGGGATCAATATGGTGAAATCTCTATTAGCGCCATACGTTGATGTGTCTTTAATGCCAACGGGAGGTATCGGCAAGCACAACGTGAATGACTACCTAGCCGTGGATCGCGTGGTGTGCTGTGGCGGTACTTGGATGGTATCTCCGAAGATGATCGAGAATGAACAGTGGGACGAGATCGCGGAGTTAGTTAGAGAAGCGGTCGCTCTTGTGAACTAACGAGAAGCGTTTGGAATAAAGATAAGTGTTTTAAATAAAGATAAACAACAGCAGTGGTTGATGGTTCTGTTTTGTGAATTGCCTCCGATAAACAAAACAGAACGCCCGTTATATAGGAAAACTAATAATGAAAAAAACTATATTATCCCTATTGATTTCAGGTTCAGTAGTGTCCCCAATGGCGTTAGCAATGGCTCCAAGTACCGATCTAAATTTAATGCCTTACCCGCAAACAGTCGAGCTGAAAGCTGGACAGGTTAAGGTCGACGGTAACTTCAAGGTTTACATCAAAGGCTTTAACTCTGACCGTGTTGAATACACGGCGAAACGCTTTATTGACCGTCTTGATCGCCAAACTGGCGTGCCGATCCTGAACTGGCAGGTTGAGAGCGCCGACCAAGCGAACCTGATTATTGATATCGACGCGGCGCCAAAATCTGAAGTACAAAACATTGATTCTGTGGAGTCCTACAAAATTACGACTCAGGGCGAACAAATCACGCTGAGCTCTCCAAGCCTATACGGCACAATTCACGGCATCGAAACCCTTTTACAGCTCGTTGAAACCACAGCGACTGGCTACCACATTCCTGCTGTCACGATTGTCGATGAGCCTCGCTTCCGCTGGCGTGGTGTCTCTTACGATACCTCTCGTCACTTTATCGAATTCGATGTGCTGATTCGTCAGTTAGATGCGATGGCATCGGCGAAGATGAACGTTTTCCATTGGCACTTCTGGGACGACCAAGGTATTCGCATTCAAACCGAATCATGGCCACGTTTGTGGTCTGAAACCGCTGATGGTAACTACTACACCAAAGACCAAGTCCGTTACTTAGTGGAATACGCGCGTAATCTTGGTATTCGTGTGATTCCAGAGGTGTCTCTTCCGGGTCACTCTTCTGCGGTTGCTTATGCTTACCCGCGCCTGATGTCGGGTGGTGAAGGTCAAAGCTATGAGCAAGAGCGTGGTTGGGGCGTGTTTGAACCATTAATGGACCCATTGAATCCAGAGCTCTATGAAATGCTGGGCGACGTATTTGATGAAGTGACCGAGCTGTTCCCAGACGAGTATTTCCACATCGGTGGCGATGAGCCGAACTATGCGCAGTGGAAAAACAGCGAAAAGCACCAACAGTTCATTGAAGAGAATAATATCGATGGTGAGCGTGGCCTGCAGTCTTACCTCAATGTAAAAGTTGAGAAGATGCTCGAAGAGCGCGGTAAGAAGATGACGGGTTGGGATGAGATCTGGCATAAAGATCTGCCAACTTCTATCGTGATTCAAAGCTGGCAAGGGCACGATAGTATCGGTCGTGCAGCGAAAGAGGGCTACCCAGGTATTCTTTCTACGGGTTACTACCTAGATCAACCTCAGCCAACTAGTTACCATTATCGCAACGATCCAATGCCAAGCGGCATCACGGTTGACGATAAGCTGCACAGTGGCGAAAAATTCGTGACTTACCAATGGCAGAAACCTCGTTCTAAAGGCAGCCCACGTAAGGGAACACTGACCATGATTGAAGCAAAAGACGGCACGTTCCGCGCATTCAGTGATTACAACGGCAAGTCTCGTGAAGAGATCTACATCCTTGATTACGTGCCGGGCAAAACCTTTGTCGGCCACTTCGATAACTTCATGTCGTACACCGAGTTCAACCTGAACCTAAATCCAAATGGGTTTGCGGAAGGCAGCTATCAGTTAATTGGTAACGTGCGCTGGCCAACCACAGGTGAAGTGATTGCGAGCAGTGATGTTGAAGGCAGCGTGATCCCTGAGCCAAATGGTGGCTCCCCTGCAGAGTTAACCGACAAAGAAAAAGAGCTGATTTTAGGCGGCGAGATCACCATGTGGCTAGAAAACAAAGACAGCCTCACGGTTGAAAACTACCTATGGCCACGTAGCTATGCAATTGCAGAGCGTTTCTGGTCGGATGCAGAACTGACCGACGAACGAAGCATGTATAAGCGCATGAAAGCGATGGATACATGGTCGGAAGTGTCGGTTGGGTTACGTCACCACGCCGATGCTGACATGTTGTTGAAGCGCATTGCAAAAGGCCAAGATATTCACGACCTGCGCGTGCTAGCTAAATACACCGAGCCTGCTCAATACTACGCTCGCAACTGGGAGAAGTGGAATTCTACGGAACCTAAGGGCACTTTATACAGCCAATACGAGCGCTTAACCGCTTCGTTGATGCGCTGCCTGTGGAAAGCTACGCCGTGTATGAGATGCAAGACTTGGTCAATGACATGGCGACAGGCAATCAACAAGTGCTTGAGCAACTTGCTGAGCATTATCAGCAAGCAAAATCGGCTGCACTAGCGGCTAAAACTGTCTTCGTTGGCAACGTATCTTCGGTAGAGACTGTGGTGGTTGCAGAGAAAACCGTTGAAGTGGCAGACTTGGCGTTAACCTTGATTGCTAAAGCACAAGCAGACGTGAATGCCTACCAAGCGATACTGTCTGATTCGGCGAAAATCTATGATGAATCAATCATCGCGATTGTTCGCCCGACTGAGTTACTGTTAAAGCAGCTAGCTGAGTAAGTCGCGAACTGATTAACTGATAAGTCATACGCTAATAAGTGAATCAAAACCGCCCTCTGTGGGCGGTTTTTTAGTTCTGTCTTCTTTATGTGGTGCGATTTAATGCTTTTTGTTAGTAACTACTCACTATCTATATTCTTCAGCGTTAATGTGAATGTCATGCCTTGGTCTGGGTTGTTCTTTGCTATCAAGGTGCCTTGCATATCCCGTACATTGTTGGCTGTAATAGCTAACCCCAGCCCCAAACCTTCGCCCATTTTTTTGTTGGTATGAAACGGTTCGAAAATGGTTTCGAGTTGATCTTCAGACACACCACAACCGTTATCTTGAACCTTGATGATCACGCGTTGTTGCTCGGTATGAGCGCTGATCACAATGGTTGCTGGTTTCTGATTCTGCGTGGCATCGACAGCGTTTCTAAGCAGGTTACCAAGCACTTGACGAAGTCGCGCCTCTTCTCCCATTACCATCGAAATATTGGAAGCGACACGCACGCGAATATCGACGTTTTCCAGTTCGGCTTGATGAATTCGCAGGGTTTCTTGCAGTGCGTCTGTCAGTGAAACTGGGTAAGGCTTTTCAAGTCTTTGGAAGGCGAATGACTTCAGCTGGCTAGTCATGTTAGCCATTCTGTCGATCAGGCTCATGACTAAGTCCATGTTCGCTTTCAACATCTTGGTCTCGCCTCTTTCCATCAATAGCTGGTTACTTGAAAGTAGCGTTTTTAGGCCAGTAAGCGGCTGATTGAGTTCATGAGTAATCGCACTCGACATCCGCCCTAGTGCAGCCAGTTTGCTAGATTCGACAAGTTCTTGCTGCGCATCTTTTAGATCTTGAGTTCGCTCTTCGACCCGCAGTTGTAGCGTTTTATTGGCGTTTTGCACCGCAATTTCGGCTTTCTTACGTTTGCTGATATCGATTACGGTACACAGGTAGTAAGTCGTCGCATGCCAAGGAAAGGCGCTAATAGAGAATAAAACAGGGAAGTAGCTGCCATCGCTGCGTCTTGCCATGGTTTCGACGCTAGTTATCTCGGCCAGCTCTTGATGCTGCTCTAAGTTTTTGAGCAGTTGCAAGGTGGTTGAATTCGGATTACCTGCCTCAAATAACTGCCACGCCTTGATGTTATTGATCATTGAATCAGATAGTGAAAAGTAGTTCTTCGCCATCAGGTTGATATCGTGAATGCGTCCGTGTTTATCGATCAGTATTAACCCAACATGGGTTTTATTGATCATCCCAGACAGTCGTTTCTCAGACTCTTCGATAAGCTTTTGGATTCTCAGATTGCTGAGCTTTTTCTGGCGTCTTTGGTAAAGAATAACCAACAGTAACAGAATGAAAAGACAGCTAACCGCCACACTCCAGCTGATCCAGTTCGTGGTCTGGTTGAGGCTGGTTAATGGCGTTAGGTAGGTTAAACGCCAATTCAGATCGTCTAACTTGATGGACTGAATTAGGTAATCTTTATCTTGCAATCGCCACACGCGAATATGGGTTTGGTCATACAGCTCACGTTTTGTCGCTGTGGGCTGAGAATTGAAGGTGTCATTGAACCAATCGGCACTCAACCTGTTGTCACTGGAGAGAAAGAACTGATCGCGAGGGTTCTGAAACAGTATCGCCTCACCATCGGCAAACCATTGATCGGTTAACAATGACAAATCGATTTGCACCGCGACAATGCCAACCACATCAGAGGCTCGATATACGGGTGCCGCTATGAAGTAATCGGGTGTCACGCCTTTGTTTTTTGTCACCACTGAAATCGCACCACCTTGTTGGTGGATCTTCGAAACAATTGTACTGGCGTTCTTATTGCTCAGTTTGCTTCTTTCAACACTCGATACCAACAAGTCCCCTTCGCCAGAAAGCAGATACCAGCCCTTGGTGTTGGCGGCTTTATCCAATTGAATCAGCTGCTTCTTAATGCGTTTTTCTAGGCGGGCTTCACCATCAATGAAGCGCACACTGGTTTCATCATTGGTTACTAGGTAGGGCAGATAATAGAAACGCTTAAGGGTTCGCCTTGCTTCGGCAATGTAGCCAAGGAAGCGCTGTTCGGCATAGCGTTGGGCTTGTTCAAGCTTCCACTGGCTGATGCCATTCTTGGTGGTGACCTGCACCAAACCAATCAATAAACAGGTACACAGGAATAACCAATATCGATTGTTATTCATCATTTCTGATCAAATCCCTTTAAAATTAGTGGCTTGCCTCTTTGAGCTAGTGGTTTGACAAGGTTTTATGTTTGCTTTTTAAGCGAATGGAGAGTGAGACAAATCGAAGCTAACAAACATTATTAAACTGTTAAAGGAGTGTTATTCAAAGTGGGAGCTAGCTCCTTTTCGTCTGAGGTTTTTTTACATACCGTGGACGATATTAATCAGATGTAGAGTGGCGGAACCAAACTATGCAGCGTATTGCTTTAATTGAAGATGACGCGATTGTGCGTCAAGCAACCAGCCAATGGTTGCAGCTGGCGGGCTTCGATGTCACCGCATTTGAAGTAGGACAAGATGCGTTAAACGCCGTAGAGCAGGGTGATTTTCAAACCATTATCACCGATGTTCGTTTACCTGATATTGATGGTGTTGATCTGCTAGGGCGTTTCAAAGGTCTTGTGCCAGATGTGCCTGTTATTTTGATTACTGGGCATGGTGATGTCGATATGGCGGTGAAAGCCTTACAGCAAGGTGCCTATGACTTCATTGAGAAGCCATTCGACCCAGAGCGTCTGTCTCAAACGGTATCGGAAGCGGTAGATAAACATCAAAGTGGCCAAGACAGAAACAGTCGTCAGAACTATCTGGATAACCTTAAGGGCATTGAACAGGTGCTGATCGGTCGCAGTAAAGTGATGTGTGAACTGCGCGAGCAAATCCAGAAAGTCGCTTCCATAGACACCAACGTGATCATCTATGGTGAAACGGGTTGTGGTAAAGAGCTGGTCGCCTCTTGCTTACATGAATTCAGCCAACGTAAAACCCATCCGTTTGTTCCGCTCAACTGTGGCGCAATCCCAGAAAATCTCTTTGAAAGCGAGCTGTTTGGACACGAAGCCGGAGCGTTTACTGGTGCGGCCAAACGACGCATTGGTAAGCTGGAATTTGCCGACAAAGGCACAGTGTTCCTTGATGAAATAGAGAGTATGCCGCTGTCGATGCAGGTAAAAGTGCTGCGTACCTTGCAAGATAATGTCGTCGAACGCGTGGGGGGGAATCAGCAACAACATGTTGATCTACGAGTGGTCTCTGCCTCGAAAAGCGATCTACTGAATCACCCCGACTTTCGCCAAGATCTATTCTATCGTTTGAATGTTGCCCAGCTGCATTTGCCTCCACTCAGTGAGCGTGAAGAAGATGCCTTACTTTTGTTTGAACACTTCACCCAAGAAGCCAATTCCGAAACACGTATAGCCAGTGAGGCTGATCGCTATGCACTGCTCTCGTATGCGTGGCCGGGCAATGTGCGTGAACTGCGTAATGTTGCGATTCGTTTTGCATTGGATGAAAGCTTGACCGTTGGGGATATTTTGGCGTGTCGTCCCAATTCTGTCACAGAGTCCACAACGGCGGGCATCCCTTTGGCGGTTCAAGTACAGAGCTTTGAAAGGAAAGTGATTCATGATGCCTTAGTTCGTTATAAAGGGCGTATCAATGACGTGATGCAAGATTTGGATTTACCTCGTCGAACATTGAACCAAAAGATGGTGCGTTATGGGTTAAATCGAAGTGACTATGTTGACCCTTAGAGAGCGGCTTCATCGCAGTGCTTGTTGATTTTTAATGAGCAATAAATGGCTCATTGCATATTTATCAATTTACATACATTGATCACACAAATGCAACATGGTGTGACTTGCTTCCCGATCTACAGGTGTTAATTCCGGTAGCCGATAAGCCAAAAATGGCTTACTTAATAACAGGGGAATAAGCAAAAAACGGCTTATTTTGAATAGGTTTTAAAATAAAAGTAAATTAAAACAAATAGTTAAAAACTGGCATTACGCTTGCTATCTATTGTTGTTAACAAAAATATAACGTGAATAACCCTACATGGAGAGTAACAATGAAATACAACAAGCTGGTTAAAACTTTAGCGCTAGCAATGGCTTCTCTTGGCCTTATCAGTAATGCGTCAGCTGAAGAAGATCGCAGCTATATTTTAGCGACGGCTTCAACGGGTGGTACCTATTATCCAGTGGGTGTGGCCTTAGCGACATTGAGTAAAGTTAAGCTTGCGCCTAAGCAGCACTTTTCTTTGGCGGCTATTAGTTCTGCGGGCTCGGGTGAGAACGTAAAGTTGTTGAACGAGAACGAAGCACAGTTTGCCATTCTGCAAGGTTTGTATGGTGCGTGGGCGTGGCAAGGGCTTGGTCCATATGAGAAATCAGGTCAACAAACACAGCTTCGCTCTGTGTCTATGTTATGGCAAAACGTAGAACACTTCATTGTGCGCTCTGATTTAGCAAAAACAGGCACCGTGAGCGATTTGGAAAATCTAAACGGTAAGAAATTCTCTATCGGTAAGAAAAACTCAGGTACTGAAAACTCAGGACGCCAGATCATGCAAGGCCTGTCGGTAGATCCAGAACAATTTAAACTCGCCTTTATGGGTTACGGCGGCAGTGCCAGTGCACTACAGAATGGCACCATTGATGGCATGAACACACCTGCTGGCGTGCCGGTTGGCGCAGTAACTCAAGCGTTTGCTGCCTTGGGGGAAGACATTCAAATCCTGTCATTTACCGATGCGCAGATCAAACAAGCGAACGGCGATTACAATATCTGGACCAAGTATGAGATCCCAGCAAACACCTACCCAGGTGTTGATAAGCCGATCACCACTATCGCCCAACCTAACTTTCTAGCGGTTCGTGAAGACATCTCTGAAGAAGATGTGTACCAACTAACCAAAGCTATCTATGAAAACCTACCTTTCCTACAAGGTATCCATAAAGCAACCAAAGCAATGGCACTCGAGAAAGGGATCGCAGGTCTGCCTGTTCCTCTTCACCCAGGCGCTGCTCGTTATTATCGAGAGATGGGCATCGAGATCCCTTCTGAGTTGATCGTTAACTAGCTTATCTGTTGTCAGGTAACTATTGGTTCGTGAGCTAATGATTTGTCGCGAACTAGCTGTTTGTCATCAACTAACCCCTTCGTGACTTAATTGCTTGGTGCACGTTCGCTCAAGAATGTGTTCGTGCACCTCCTCACTTTATGGATTTTCTCTTCGTGTTTGCTGCGGAGAGCAGGAGTTTTCTATGAGCGATTCGCTGCAGCAGGAACTGAAAAAATTTGAACTGCCGACCCGAACGGATTTTCCGTGGGTGGGCAAAGCAATAACGACAATGGGAGTGCTCCTCTCGTTGTTACACATTTGGTTTAACACCTTATCTACCTTGCCTGAACTTTGGATCTCGGCGACCCACTTCGCTGGCTTTGCGATCATTTGTGCACTCTGGTATCCCGCTCATATCTCGCTGAAAAAGAGCAAGATAGCGCTGGCTGTCGACATCGGAATTGCCTTGGCGGCTCTGGCTTGTCTTATCTATATCCCCTTCGCAGAAGACGCCCTTTATGACCGAGGCGTAAAATTTATCGCCAGTGATTGGTTTTTCTCTATCTTGGCGATTGCCATCGTCATCGAGCTGATTAGACGCACTATGGGCTGGTTCATTCCAGTGCTTATCTTAGTGTGTTTAAGCTATGTAGTGCTTTGGGGACAATGGACCAGCGGTATTTTTCATTTTCCGGGTTTAAGCCTTGAGACGTTACTTTATCGAAGCTTTTATTCATCAGAAGGGATGTTTGGTTCGATCTCAAGAATCAGTTGGACCTTCGTGTTCATGTTCATCTTATTTGGCGCATTTTTAGTTCGATCTGGTGTCGGCGACTACATTATTGATGTGTCTCGCGCAGCGGCGGGCAAAGTGATTGGTGGCCCTGGTTTCATTGCCGTTATTGGCTCCGGCTTGATGGGCTCAGTCTCCGGGTCGAGCGTAGCAAACACAGTATCGACGGGCGTGATCAGTATTCCCTTGATGCAAAAGGCAGGTTTCCCTTCGCGCTTCGCGGCAGGTGTTGAAGCGGCTGCATCTACTGGCGGGCAGCTGATGCCACCTGTGATGGGTGCGGGCGCGTTCATCATGGCCTCTTACACGCAAATTCCTTATGTCGATATTATTGCGGTTTCCTTCGTTCCTGCGCTTATCTACTTTTTGTCTGTGGCATTCTTCGTGCGCATCGAAGCAAAACGCAGTGGTGTGCAAAAGGTGACTTCTGGCTGTGAGCCTCTATTGAAAGTATTGCTGTCGGGTTGGCACAACCTGATCCCATTAGCGGTGTTAGTGACTCTGTTGGTGAAGGGCTTTACGCCGACTTACGCTGCGGGCATCTCGATTCTGTCTGTCGTGGTGGCTTCATGGTTCTCTAAAAATCACAAAATGGGTCCAAAGGCGATCATCGAAGCGCTTTCTCAAGGCGCAAAAAACATGGCGACCACGGCTGTGTTGCTAGTGGGTATTGGTCTAGTTGTTAATGTCATTAGCACTACGGGAATTGGTAACACCTTCTCTTTGATGATCAACAGCTGGGCGAATGGCGAGTTACTGGTGATGATCGCCTTAATTGCACTGGCGTCTTTGATTCTGGGCATGGGCTTACCAGTAACCGCGGCTTATATCGTGTTGGGTACTCTGTCTGCACCAGCTTTGTATAAACTGATTGCTGAAAGTCAGTTGCTCGACCTGTTGGTTTCGGGACAGTTACCGGAACAGGCGAAAGCTATCTTCATGTTGGCTGCGCCAGATAAGCTTGATTTGCTGAACGCGCCAATGGCACTTGAAACAGCCAAAGAGATGATTGCGTTAGTCCCTGCTGATTTTGTGGAAACTCTGCTTGAACAGAGCCTTGGCTTAGAAGCGATCAGCCTTGCACTGCTTTCTGCCCACTTGATCATTTTCTGGCTATCGCAAGACAGCAACGTGACTCCGCCTGTTTGTTTAACTGCATTTGCGGCTGCAACCATTGCTAAAACACCCCCGATGAGAACGGGATTAATGGCATGGAAGATAGCCAAAGGCTTGTATTTAGTACCATTGTTGATTGCCTACACTAACTTGGTCAGTTGGGATGTGATCTCCGTGTTAGTCACGGGTGGCTTTGCTGTTATTGGTACTTACGCGTTTATCGCGGCGATTGAAGGTTATCTAGAGAGCGAAGTTAATATTATTACTAGAGTAGTGTTGGTTGCGGTAGGTATAGCTCTAGTATGGCCTGATGTTTCAGTCGTGATCCGTTTGGTATGTGTTGCCATTTTTGTTGGCATCTTTATCTACAGCGGTCGTAAATACGATGCTAATCAAGTGAAAATGGAATCAGAAAGTGAGGAAAAAAAGTTACCTCAAACCGGGTCTAACACTGTCGCGTCTTCCCTATAATTAAAAGGATTGAATGTAGGAATATTATGAACTCAATATACGACTATATTATCGTTGGTGGCGGCA
Organism: Vibrio sp. 10N.247.311.14; assembly: GCF_041467715.1. Classification (NCBI taxonomy): domain Bacteria; kingdom Pseudomonadati; phylum Pseudomonadota; class Gammaproteobacteria; order Vibrionales; family Vibrionaceae; genus Vibrio; species Vibrio sp. 10N.247.311.14. The sequence goes on along the minus strand of NZ_JBFSVE010000041.1, from coordinate 27,654 downwards.
TTGTTGGCGTGTCTACGGCTTGGCAATTACAGCAAGCTCACCCTGATAAAAGTATCCTTTTAGTCGAGAAGGAACGTGGTTTCGCGCAGCACCAAACTGGCCATAATAGCGGGGTGATTCATGCTGGTGTTTACTACGCTCCGGGCAGTTTAAAGGCGGATTTTTGTAAACGCGGCGTAGAGCGCACCATCGCCTTTTGTAGCCAACACGATATCCCCGTCGAAAACTGCGGTAAGTTGTTGGTCGCGACCAATGAGCAAGAAGTGGAGCGAATGAATGCGCTCTATCAGCGTTGCCACGATAACGATATTGATGTTGATTTGTTGGATCAAGCTCAGCTCAAACTTGCCGAGCCAAATATCACGGCTTTGGGTGCGATTTATGTCAAAACCACCAGTATCGTCGACTACAAAAAAGTCACCGAAGTGATGGCTCAAGAGTTTGTTGAGGCGGGTGGTAAGCTTAGCCTTGGTACGGAAGTGATCATGGCCGATGAGCAAGAAGATGAAGTGCAGTTAACGTGCAAAGTAGATGGTCAGACTCTTCAACTGAACAGTCGATTCTTGATCACGTGTTCTGGCTTGATGGCCGATAGAATGACCAAGATGTTAGACATCGAAACCGACTTCCAAATCGTGCCTTATCGCGGTGAGTATTATCAGTTAGACGCTAAGCACAACCAAGTGGTGAATCATCTTATCTATCCGATCCCTGACCCAGAACTGCCTTTCTTGGGCGTGCATTTAACACGCATGATTGATGGCTCCGTAACAGTAGGGCCAAATGCAGTTCAAGGCTGGAAGCGAGAAGGTTATGGCAAGCTTAACTTTAGCTTCAAGGACACTTGGCAGATGCTGAGCTTTGTGGGTTTTTGGAAAGTGACTGCGAATCACTTGAAAACGGGTTTGGTCGAGTTTAAGAACTCGTGGTGGAAACCGGGATATCTAAAGCTAGTGAACAAATACTGCCCGAGTATTACGGTTGATGATTTTAAGCCTTATCCTGCTGGGATTCGTGCTCAAGCGGTACTGAAGGATGGCACCTTGGTCCATGATTTCCTGTTTGCCGAAAGCCCAAGAAGCTTACATGTATGTAACGCGCCATCACCGGCTGCGACCTCTGCAATGCCGATTGGTGAGTACATCTGTGGCAAGGTAATGAAAAAGACGGCTTGATGATAACTAAAGGTTATTAAGTTGAGATGCTCTCCGAAGACAATAAAAAATCCGCAAGCTCCAATCTATTTATGATCGTGGGCTTGCGGATTTTTAGTTTTAGCCGTGTTTGCTAGGTTTAATTGTTAGTCAATTAACCAACCTTAAAGCCAATCAGGAACGAAGTTAGCGACGATGGTGACATCACTAAAGTTACGGTAACCGCGCACCATGATGCTGAATTCACCCGCTGGCTTGTTCAATACACACTGTTCGTTACTGCTGTTCTGGTATGGGCGGCAGTCGTAGTTCGCTTTCGATACGGTGCCGTTGTGTTTCACATATAAGTCGGCATCGCCACTTCGAGGGCCGGTTAATGTTACCGTTAACTGACCTGCACTTTGAGTCGTAAATGTGAAGAACTGCTCTTCACCATATCCTGCAGTAAGTCCTTTAACAGGCACGCCATTTTGCAGCTCTTTAGGGCCTGCAACGGGTGAATCAAGGCTGGTTTCGACAAGGTAAGCAATGGCTAGTTTGGCGAACTTGGTCGCGTGTGTCGCCGTAGGATCGGAGTTCTCAAGCGTGTCGTGCTGGGTATGAATACTTGGGTTGTAATCATTGAACATGCTCTCGAATGGCATGGCGGCTGGGTAGCCAACATTGTGCCAAGAAGCGTGGTCAGAACAGGCATAGCCACAATCATCGAAACCGTAACTGATCTCATTAGCGTAAGTGTCGATCAGCTCGCTCAAGTAGGCGGTTAAGTTACTGTCGGTATAGTCTGTGATGAAGGTGATATCGTGCGCCGAACCGTTGTAGTTGGTCATGTCTAATTGCAATACCGACACAACGTTGGCTTGTTCATCTCTTAAAGCGTTAGCGACATCTTGTGAGCCACGTAGCCCTACTTCTTCTGCAGCATAACCATAGAACTTAATGGTCTTGTCTGGCTGAATGCCACTGGCGATCATCAGGCGAAGCGACTCAGTTACGGTCGCAATACCAGACGCATCATCATCGGCTCCCGGTGAGATGGTGCCTTCGCTTGTCCAAGATCCAACGGTCGAATCAAGGTGCCCACCAACAACGACGATCTCTTCAGGATATTTAGCGCCAAGCAGTGTCACTTCAACGGATTTTTGCGGATATTCGGCATGCGTGATCTGGCGTGCAGACGCATAAGGCACATCTTTAATTTCCGTCTCCCAACGTTCTAAAAGCCAATCTGAAGCCTCGACACCAGTAGAAGTAGTATAAAAACGGTTGGTGAAGTTGGTTAGATTTTCGATGGTCGTGACCATGTTGTTCGGCTCGACCTGAGCGAGTAGGTCGTTCACCGTATCTTGATGGCTGATCACCGGTTTTTCGAAGGTGTTCATTGTCAGTGGCATCGCTGCGGCTTTGAGTGCGCTTGCTTTGTCTTCGTGCACCATGTAGCCACCACAACGGTGAGTTTCTTCATGCATGTGGCTGGATAGTTTCGCCAGCTCTTTCTGGTTGATTTTCGCGACGATGGAATGCTTGTTCCCCGTCACGCTTGGATAAACCGTTGCGCCATGTTGAGTCATTATATGCTGTGCGTCAGCATCGGTGGTGATCCAGACTTCTTCGTTCGCTGGTGGTGTGATACCTAGGGATGCGTAAGCCGAAGTGCTGGTGGTTAAGGCTAAAGAGCCTCCGAGCACAGCCAAAGCTAGCATGCTTTTTTGAATAGCCATTTGTCGTCCTTTTTATGGTGAGTATTGTTGTGTTGATTGGTGTGATTTTTGTGTAATACGTGGATGTTTTTGTGTAGATGTTTCATTTTTTAAGCAGATAACCGCGAAAAGGGCTCCTTTCGGAGCCCTGAATTTACTATCGATTATTGTGTTTTAATGAAACGGTAGTGCTTGGTTTCTGAACAGATATCGCTTGAGGTACACACTTGGTACTCCACATCTACTGTGCCGTTGTGACGGAACTTGTCGACGTATGAGTTAAAGTCTGTAGCACCAACATTCTTGCCATTACGCTTAATCACGAAGTAGTCGTTGGTGTCGTAATCCCATGCCAGCTTAACGCGAGCTTTGCCATTCGGGTTTTTGTTACCAAACTTCAGTTTTAGTGGGAAGCCTTCCGCTGAGTCACCTTCAATCGTAATCGACTTGCTTGTTGATGTTGCAACGCCTGCATCGTCAGTCACGGTTAGAGTCACCACGTAGTCGCCAGCTTCAGCGTAGGTATAACGAGCCACTTCACCGGTTTGTGTGTTGCCATCGCCAAGGTTCCATTGGTAAGAAACGATTTGACCATCGCTGTCTGAACTTGTGCTGCGTAGCTCGACTTCTTTACCGACAATCGTGTGTTCGAAAGAAGAGACGGGCGGCACGTTAGCGCTGCCTGATTCGTACGACGCTTTCAGATTTGCACCTGCGTAATCTGAGTAACCTAGAACGTTAACCGTGTAACGACCTGCGGTTGGGTTTTCAATCACACACACTTCATCGGTCACGGTTTCGCTCTTACAGATATTCTCCTGAGAGCTTGGCGCATAATCTAGGCCGACATAAATATCTGGGTCACCCGTAGACACAGCAAGATCAATCGTCAGTTTCTCTTGGCCTGATGGTACTTCGATATCAAAGTAAGTTTTCGAACCTGTTTCACCAGCAACTGCGGCTTCAACACCATTTTCAAGGCGTTGATATTCCGGTTCTGGTGGCAGTGGTGGCTCTGCACATGGGGTAACACCCACAAGACCGAACGCAGAAACAACGTCATCGGCATTGTAGCCAAGGTCTGTTGCCGAGTTTTTCACGCCACAAGCACCCTGCCAGAAGTCACTGTTTTCTGACCAGTAGATTTGGTTGGATAGCACGAAAAGCTCGAACGCTTTTTTAGTATCCCAGCCTTGCGTGGTTGCAAGGTGGTAGAAGGCCTTGTTGAACACGCCCGAACTGTAGTGCACATTCAAGCCATCGTAGTACTCGGATGCATTATTGATTGAAGAACCATCTCGTGATGGATCGTCCATGTAGCGTAGAGCTCCGTCGCCTTTAAAGATATTACGGCCGACCATCCAGTCGTTGGTGCCTTTCATGTAGTATTCTGCCGCTTCACCTGCCATATCAGAGAAGGCTTCGTTCATACCACCGGATTGGTTTGCGTAAACCAAACCTGAGTTTTGCTCAGTGAAACCGTGGCTCACTTCATGGGCTGATACATCTAGGCTAACAAGCGGGTAAAAGAAGCTCTCCCCATCACCAAAGGTCATGGCTCTGCCGTCCCAAAATGCATTCTCGTAGTTTTCACCGTAGTGAACACGCATCATGAGCTTGAAGGAGAGTGGCGCTGTGTCGAACCAGTTTTTATACATATCGAACACGATGTTGCCAAAGTAATGGGCATCGTTGAGTGGTGAGAATGCGCCGTTCACGGCTTTATATTCGTTACGAGGACATTCATAGCTGTAAGTGGTGTCGCCGTCGGTCGCGCCATTAAGGTCAACGGTAACGACATTTTCAGACTCCATTACACACTCTGTGCCCACTTCTTGAACATCAAGGTAGTGGTAGTCGGTGCCGTATTCGTACATGCCGGTTTTTTCGTTGCCGCCAGGGCCAGTACCGATCTGAGCATGGGCAATACCTTCCCAGCGGTCGATGACCTTGCCTGTGTGCGCGTCTAGCATGGTGAACGGTCGAGTCGGCTGTTCACTGCCTTCTACTAGGTAAGAGACAACGTACACTAGTCGTGTTTTATCTACGCTTTGCTGTCCGATGCCTTGCTTCACAGAGCCTTGATAGATAAATAGCTGATGTTGAACGTTGTCTAGAGATTTGCTGGTTAAGCCTTGAGTCTTTAGATCTTTACTTGCGAGTTCAACCGCTTGAGCGCTGTTGATTGATGGCTTAACAAAAGATCGCTCTAAGGTCGTTGTTTTAAGGTAGCGACCTTGAACGGACTTAAGTGCGCCACCTTGGACACTTTGGGTGGCATTTAGGTAATGTCCCCATACCGGTGTTCCCCAGATGTTCTGTTGGATCTTAACTTTGTAGATACCACGCTTTTTCAGGTTTACTTCTTTCACCATCTTAAAGCTAGAGGCGTTACTGACACCTAACTGAGAGTTCAACCCAGAAAAGCTAGTAAAGTTGATCGGTTGATCGATGTTAACGGATTCACTTGCATGTACTGATAAAGACATAGCACTCGCTATAGCAACGGCAACTAAACGCTTTTTCATTTTCATTGTTATTTTCTCTTTCCATGTAAAATCCATGAAAAAGTAACAAAATTATCACAACGAATTTACATCATTCGATCTGATTAATTAGTAGCATGGCAATGATCTCTTTTATTCATGAAACTTATATTTCTCGTATTTACAGATAGTTATCATTTCTGTTTATTTTTGAACGCACTCATAGGTTTTATTTATAAAATCATGACAATTTTATTAGGTGTTGTTTTTTATTGGAAATTAAGATTTCTAGGTAAATAGATCTGTGCCTCAATTAGCGGGCTCTGGGTTGATAGAAGGATCAACGATTTGGAAGTGTCATTTTGAGCGAAAGACGATTAAGCGAGTTTAAAGGCAATTTTGATAATAAATTGACGATTTTGGGGCTTATTTTCTGAATTGTTAGTTACAAGAGAGTTAGCCAAATGGGGCTTTATTTGGCACAGAGCACAAAAACGGCTGGATGAAAAAAGCCAGCGACGGGTCACTGGCTTAGATTAACTTAGTTTGTGCAGGCTACTGATTAAAGGTACGTAACTAATACACTTAGCTATGGTCTGCGACTAAAGCGAATTACTGCTTTTTACCGCCAACTTGAACATATTCAATACCAATAATACGGTTGATAACACCCAAAACAGAGGTCGTATCAGAATTTGTTGATGTAACGGTATCGACGGTTGCGCCTTCAGGAACCAATTCCATTGCACGATCTTGAGTGTTGCCCGGAACTTGGAAGCCTACAATGTTGAAGCTCTCTGCGTGCGCTGTGTAAACTTCTTCATTGTGGTTAATACCTGAACAACCTGCTAGAGAAACAATGCCTAAAACAACTAATAACTTTTTCATAAAAATACCTTAAGAATGATTGGAACCGAGATGGCAAGCCACAAAAGCAGTGTCGTGATTATCAAGATTCAATAAGTTCATGGGAGACAGCATCTCCCGACCGATGTTGAACATTATTCCAGAGGTGTTTTGTCGTTACTGTATGGGTTTGTCAGCTGAATCATTACATAGCTGAATGGTTATGGTGAATACTGCACCCTTTAAGGCTTGGCTCTGACCCACTTCCACAGTTGCGTTATGTTGAGCACAGATCTTCTCGACGATAGATAACCCTAACCCATGGCCGCTCTTGGCCTTGTTACGCGCTTTGTCGCCAACGTAAAAGGGTTCGAACAGGCGAGCTTGATGTTCTTGTGCCACGCCATCACCATCATCATGTACCGCGATCTGTAGCTTATCTTGATGCACGCTTGCTTCAATCGACACTTGCGAACGTGCGAATTTCATTGCGTTACGCACTAGGTTATCTAGTGCTCGGTTGAGTAGCGTTTCGTCTGCCATTATCGAGCTAGATTGCTCAGGTAATGAAAGGTCGATGTTGAGTTGAGTGTCTTTACTCCAACGCGTCATGGCGTGGTCGAGAAAGTCTCGTATCTCTAATGGTTGTTGTAGGTTTTCTAGGTCAGTGCTATCGAGTTTGGCGTAATACAATAGTTCATCGACCATCTTTTCCATCTCTTCCGTGTCTTCGACAATACTCTCAATCGTGCTCTCTTGCTCTGCGCTTAGCTGGGTGTCTTTCAACATTTCAGCTTGCCATTGAATACGGAATATTGGCGTGCGCAGTTCATGAGCGACAGCATTAGTGAGTGAGCGATTACTTTCTACTAAGCGATGAATTCGGTCGGCCATTAGGTTGAAGGATTTGTTCAGTGAACCAATCGCAATGCCACTTGAAGTTTCGGCTCGTGCCGAGAGATCGCCTTCCGCAAAACGCAGAGTGGCAGCCTCAAGCTTTTTAACTCGGCGGAAGATAATAAATAGATGACATAACCCATATAAGATAAAGCTCGCTAAAAAGAACAACCAAATGAGGTCATCCTCCAACTCTATTTTTTGCCTAACGAACGCTTCACTGTTGGGGAGGTAGTGATAGGTATTGTCACTGCTTGCTAAGCGAAACCATAGGTCCCGTTCATCATCGTGAAAAACAAAGGTATTTGGATTCGTGCTGAAGAACTCTGAAACGGGGCTAGGTATTTCATCGTCTGGGCTGAATGTAACCAATTTATTTCGTGTGGTTTCTACAAACTGGTTTATCGCTTGATGAGCCGCTTCAAGGCCTTGATTTTTAGCGATGTTCTCGATCAATTGCTGGTGGGCAGCCGCTTCGTAATCTTCCAGTACGTATTCGTAGTCGGTATTGAGCTGATAGACGCTAATCTCGTAGGCGACAAGGCCGGCCATAAAGCAAACTAACAGCCCTATTAAGGACTCCAAAAAGATACGTCGCATAATCGCCCTCTTTTATTACGCTCGTATTGAGCGAGGTTAACGCCAGGCGGTCGAAACAAATAAGTAACCCTTCCCGCGAATGGTCTGAATTTTCTCTGCTGGTGTGTGGTCGTCGCCCAAAATCTTTCTTAGACGTACAACCTTGTTGTCAATCGTCCGGTCTATTCCGTCGTACTCAATCCCGCGCAATGTTTGCGTCAAGTAGTCACGAGATAACGGCGTGTCTGGGTTGCTTGCCAATAACCAAAGTAGGTCAAACTCGCTGTCAGTGAGTGATAAAACCGCACCTGAAAGTTCACACTTCTTATAAGTGTTTTTCAGAACGAGTTGATCGAACTGAAGGGTGTCTGAGTCATCGACTGAAGCGGTATTGGTGTCTTGGCGGCGTAATAGCGAACGAACTCTGGCCAGCAGAACTCTTGGTTTGATTGGCTTGGTGACATAGTCATCAGCCCCTGTCTCTAAACCAGCGACGTGGTCAAAGTCGTCATCGCTAGCAGTGAGCATCAAGATTTTACCTTTATAGTGCGTACGCGTCTGTCGGCAGATTGTAAGTCCATCAGTTACAGGAAGCATCAAATCCAGCAGTACGATGTCAGGTTGCTCCGTGAGGATGGTGTGTGCGGCATCACTGCCATCGTCCAACACCGTGACATCAAAATCTTGCGCGACGAAGTAGTCCTGCAACATTTTCTGAAGTTTCAAATCGTCTTCCACGATGATCATTTTAGGTTTTGTCATTCCATTATCAGCCTTGTCGTGCGTTTCACTTATTGAGATTAGGTGAGCGAGTCTTCGTCGTGATGAACCATTACGATTATACGCTATTGCATATAAGTTCAGATGCTTCGCCAAATACCTAAAGCGAATGATTAAACACTTTATAAGTTAGTTCAATGATGAATTGGCATTTATAGGAAAATAAAAAACATCGTTCAAATAGGCTCGACATTCTCATACATTTCCACGACAGATAAATTCAGCGCTAAACAATAGAATTTTCTCATCAAACATTTTGGGAATAACGGTATGAACGACTATAGAAATGCATTACTGGCGTTACCTTTGATTCTGTTAGCGGGCTGTAATTCAAGCTCTAACTCAGGTAAAGCTGCCACCAAAGTGCAAGCAAAACCTCAAGCGGATTACGTATTTTCATCAGCGAAACTGGGTGAGTTGTATAAAGAGCGACAAGAGGTCCAAGAATCCATAAAACTTGATTACAACGGTGTGCAGTATGAAATCGTTCTGTTTGCGGAAGATATTAGTGATAAGCAAAAAGTGGTTAGGCTTGCGGATAGTTTAGGTCAAAGTGTGGATCTGTACCTCCCTGATGCAGGATTTGATAGCTGCGGTATCTACACAGAGAGCAAGGGTTTGGACGTGTTTGATTGTGGTGCGGCTCAACGCTCAATCGGCAATGACACCACGTTAATTAACACGACGACGAATACTCATAAGCCCGTCGAGCTTGAGTATCACAATGAACTGGTTCAATACGTGACTAGCCTTGGGTCTACCATTCTGAGTAACACTAAAAGTGGGAACAAGGTAACGATAACCACCTCGTTTGCTTTCAACGCTTTTTACCGTGATGTGCTCAACGAGACTGGCGCTGTTGATCGCATTACTTCCACTCTAGGCGCATCAACCTATTCTCAGCTTTTTGATATCGTGAAATTGTATCAAGGCAGTGAGATGACGTTGAAGTTTACCAACCATATTGGTGGAAGTGCCGACGATGATATCAATATGTACACCGGTCGCATGATCCACAGTAACAACATGACGACGATCGTAACGCCTACGGGGTCGGTGTTCTCTGGCGGCACGGATCTTTTCGCTGGGGGTAACCCACGAGTTTTGCAACGAGCAGATACCACTAAAGCCATTGAGCTTAATAAGCAGGTTGGTGTGCACAGTTGGGCTGAGGATGATAAAACAGCCAAAGACTTCCCATACACGAACGAAAGCCATCGCAAGCAAGCGACCTACTTTAAAAAGGTAATGGGAGACAAAGGAATCGACTTCTATATCTTCACGTTGGATTCTGCTCCGGCTTCTGGCGAACACTGGGTGACTAAGGCTGAGTCAGATAAATACGGTTTCATCACACGCATTGAGTAGCTTAGGCTTGCAATAACATTAGAAACGACTGAGAAGGTTGGTGATGACGCTGTTGTCGCCAACCTTTTTTGTTCATTTTTTGATTCGTTACCTGTGTTGATTGTGGATTTCCTTGTCTTAAATTTCAGTATGAAAATTCCTTGATACTTCCTTTCCACTCCCTCCCCAAAAAGTTTCTACAAGGACTCTCACTGATTGATTCTTGAACTTTCTAAGCAAAAACATTTGACCAATAACTATCACACCTCAAATCTTCAATTGTTTTCGTTAGTGCTCTAAATGATATTTAAGCTGTTGTTCCATAATGATTTTTGTTGTTTTGAATGCTGTATTGTTATGAGTTTGTTTTAAATAATCATTTGAACCCTAACTAAATTTCTGTCATTTTATATTTAACTGAACGTTCAATATAAAATAAAAGGACTGAGAAATGCCGAAGGTCGGGATGCCTGATATACGTAAACCACAGCTTGTTCAAGCCACCATGACGGTGATTGATCGAGTGGGTTTGCATGCCGCGAGTATTGCGTTGATCAGCAAAGAAGCGGGAGTCTCCACTGGCATTATTAATCACTATTTTGGTGGAAAGCATGGGCTGCTCGAAGAGACCATGCGTGAAATCCTTCGCCAACTTTCTAATACCATCACGACTTCACTAAAAGCGCTTCCTGTTGATGCTCACCAACAGAGAATCAACGCGATCATCGATGGTAACTTCGAAGGTTACCAAGCAGAAAATAAGGTCGCGAAGGCGTGGTTGGCATTTTGGTCATATTCAATGCATGACGAACAGCTGAAAAGACTGCAGCGTGTGAATGAAAAACGTTTGATTTCACACTTACGTCTTGAGTTGAAAGGTATTTTGAATCATGAACAAGCGGATCTCGTTGCTCACGGGATTGCGTCTCTGATTGATGGTTTGTGGCTGAGAGGCACATTAAACCCAGATGGTATCGATGCTCAAAAGGCGCGTGCCATCATCAATGATTATCTAGATAAACAACTTACGTTCTACTCGTGTTACAGCAAATAGATCGCAGTGGTAGCGCTAGACCTAGAACGACCACCCAATACTCACATATAGACCAGTAGAGTCTAATAACAATAATTAAGTCAGAATCTCAAATGGAAATGAACTCGTTATACATCGATGGCGCAGCGGTTAAAGCAACCTCTGGTGAAACCTTTGATAGCATTAACCCTGCAAACGGTGAACCTATCGCGACGTTAGGCCAAGCATCTTCTGCGGATGTCGACAGTGCTATTGAATCTGCGAAACGCGGATTTGCGGTATGGTCAGCAATGACCGCTGTGGAACGCAGCCGCATTCTTTTGAAGGCAGTGGAAATACTTAGAGCTCGAAATAATGACCTTGCAAATCTTGAGGTTGTTGATACGGGCAAGCCTCTGCAAGAAGCAATTGAAGTGGATGTGGCGTCTGGCGCTGATGTTATTGAATACTTTGCTGGCTTGGCTCCAACGCTACAAGGCGACCAACAGCCGCTGAGCGAATCTCAATTTTTCTACACTCGCCGCGAGCCGCTAGGCATTTGTGCGGGCATTGGCGCGTGGAACTACCCAATTCAAATCGCGATGTGGAAATCGGCTCCGGCATTGGCCGCGGGTAACGCGATGATTTTCAAACCTTCAGAAGAAACGCCGCTCACAGCACTGAAGCTTGCAGAGATCTTTACTGAAGCTGGTCTTCCCGATGGCGTGTTTAATGTGGTTCAGGGCGATTACCGTGTTGGTCAGATGCTAACGGCGCACCCAGATATCGCAAAAGTGTCGTTCACGGGCGAAACCGGTACCGGTAAAGCGGTAATGGCAGACAGCGCTAAGACGCTGAAATCAGTCACCATGGAACTTGGCGGCAAGTCACCGATGATCGTGTTTGATGATGCGAAATTGGATGATGCAGTTTCCGCTTCGATGGTTGCTAACTTCTACACCCAAGGCGAAGTGTGTACTAACGGTACCCGTGTTTATGTACACGAAAACATCTACAACGCATTCATCGACCAACTTAAAACACGCACTGAGAAGCTGATCATTGGTGATCCAATGGACATGGAGACTCAGATCGGCGCGTTGATTTCTAAAGAACACCTTTCAAAAGTCCTTGAAGCCATTGAGCTAGCTAAGCAGTCGGGCGCAACTCTGCTGACGGGCGGCTATCAAGTGACAGACAACGGCCTCGAAAACGGCAACTTTGTTATCCCTACCGTGTTTGTGGATTGCGAAGACAACATGCCTCACGTTCAACAAGAGATCTTCGGCCCTGTAATGTCAGTGTTGAAGTTTACGGACGAAGACGACGTGATTCGCCGCGCTAACGACACCAAATATGGCCTAGCGGCTGGTGTGTTCACGCAAAACCTTTCTCGTGCGCACCGTGTTATTCACCAAATGCAGGCAGGTATTTGTTGGGTGAACACGTGGGGCGACTCACCAGCAGAAATGCCGGTTGGCGGTTACAAGCTTTCGGGTATTGGCCGTGAAAATGGACCAGAAACCCTACTTCATTATACGCAGACTAAGAGCATTCTTATTGAACTTGGCGACTACGCCAGCCCTTATGCCTAACGCGTAACACTCAATTTTATGGGTTAGCTTAACAGAGCTAGCCCTACTGACTCATCTCAGGGAAATCAAAACATGGAACAACGCTACGATTATATTATCGTCGGCGCGGGTTCGGCCGGCTGTGTGTTAGCGGATAGGCTAACGGAAAGCGGTGAACATAGCGTTTTATTACTGGAAGCTGGTGGTACGGACAAGAGTATTTTTATCCAAATGCCAACCGCGCTTTCTTACCCAATGAATACTGAAAAGTACGCTTGGCAATTTGAAACAGAGAAAGAACCGGGCCTTGATGGACGTGAACTGCACTGCCCACGTGGCAAAGTGTTAGGCGGCAGCTCATCAATTAACGGCATGGTTTATGTTCGTGGCCACGCGTGTGATTTTGACCAATGGGAAGAAGAGGGTGCGGCAGGTTGGAACTACCAAGCATGTCTGCCTTACTTCCGCCGTGCTGAATCATGGAACAAAGGCGGTGATGAATACCGTGGTGACAATGGCCCTGTCGGCACTTGTAATGGTAACGATATGGAGCTTAATCCACTTTACCAAGCGTTTATCGATGCAGGTAAAGACGCCGGTTACCCAGAAACACAAGACTACAACGGCTACCAGCAAGAAGGCTTCGGCACTATGCATATGACGGTAGACAAGGGTGTTAGAGCCTCAACCTCTAACGCTTATCTACGTCGAGCATTGAAGCGTTCAAACCTAACCTTGAAGAAAGGTATCGTGGCGCGTCGTTTCTTACTTGAAGCACTCGACGTAAAAGACCAGTCATCAAAAGGTCAATCAGGCTTGAAAGCCGTCGGTGTCGAGTTTGAAAAGTCAGGCAATACTCAAGTGGCTGTGGCGAACAAAGAAGTGATCTCTTCTGCGGGTTCTATCGGTTCTGTTCAACTGCTTCAGCTTTCTGGTATCGGCCCGAAAGCCGTGCTTGAAAAGGCAGGCGTTGAGCTTAAACACGAGCTGAATGGCGTAGGTGAAAACCTTCAAGATCACCTAGAAGTGTACTTCCAATATCACTGCAACGAACCCATCACGCTCAACAGCAAGCTTGGTTTAGTCAGCAAAGGCATGATTGGTGCAGAATGGATTTTGACTCGTAAAGGCCTTGGTGCCACTAACCACTTTGAATCGTGCGCGTTTATTCGTTCTCGCAAAGGATTGAAGTGGCCAAACATTCAATATCACTTCCTACCAGCAGCGATGCGTTACGACGGACAAGCGGCCTTTGATGGTCACGGTTTCCAAGTACACGTTGGGCCTAACAAGCCAGAGAGTCGCGGTACGGTTGCGATCACTTCTGCTGATCCGCATGCCAAGCCAGAGATCATTTTCAACTACATCTCGACTGAACAAGATCGCCAAGATTGGCGCGATTGTATTCGTCTGACGCGTGAGATTTTGTCTCAACCTGCGATGGATGTGTATCGAGGAAAAGAGATTCAGCCGGGTCTAAATATTACTTCCGATGAAGCAATTGATGAATGGGTTAAGCAGAACGTTGAAAGTGCTTATCACCCTTCATGTGGCTGCAAAATGGGTTCAGATGATGATCCAATGGCAGTGCTTGATGAAGAGTGTCGCGTTCGCGGTGTCGATAATTTACGTGTTGTCGACTCATCGGTTTTCCCAACCATTCCAAACGGCAATTTGAACGCCCCGACCATTATGGTTGCTGAGCGTGCTTCCGATTTGATTTTAGGTAAGCCGATGCTCAAAGCGCAGGACGTTCCAGTGTGGATTGCACCTGAGTGGCAAGAGAAGCAAAGAATAAATAAACCAGTAAGAGAAGCGTAAGCCTCTGTTATTAGTTCAAAAATAGAAAAAGCAAAAAGTAACAACAAAAATTAGTCAAAAGTCAGAAGAACTGCTCTCTATCGGTGTTGATATCGAGCAGAAAAAGGAAAGATAAAAAGGAACCATTATGACGACTCTAAATATTCAGAACATGACCACGAAAACGTTAACAGCACTAGCCATTAGTTCATTTGCATTTGGTGCTAACGCTTCTATTGAACCACAGCAATGTGAAAACGTTCGCTTCGCTGATGTAGGCTGGACTGACATTACCGCAACAACCGCCGTTACTTCTGAACTATTAAAAGGCCTTGGTTACAAAACCAAAACCGACCTACTTTCAGTACCGGTGACTTACTCTTCAATGGCGAACGGCGATATTGATGTATTCCTAGGTAACTGGATGCCAACCATGGAAGGCGATATTGCTAAGTACCGTGAAGCGGGCACGGTTGAAACCGTTCGTGCCAACCTTGAAGGCGCAAAATACACGCTAGCCGTACCAAAATACGTGTACGACTCTGGCGTAAAAAGCTTCGCAGACCTAGCAAAACATGCCGACAAATTTAAAGACCGCATCTACGGCATAGAGCCGGGTAACGACGGTAACCGCTTAATCCAATCAATGATTGATTCTGACGCGTTTGGCTTGAAAGATTTCAGCCTAGTGGAATCAAGTGAAGCGGGCATGGTATCGCAAGTATCTCGCGCTGCTCGTCGTAGCCAGTGGATCGTTTACCTTGGTTGGGCTCCGCACCCAATGAACAGCAATGTTGAAATGGAATACCTATCAGGTGGTGACGACTTCTTTGGCCCTAACTACGGTGGCGCGAATGTTTACACTAACGTTCGTTCAAACTACGTGTCTGAGTGTGCAAATGTCGGTCAACTTCTACAAAACCTAGAATTCACTCTAGAGATGGAAAACCAGTTGATGGAAGAGATTCTTAACCAAAAAGTGAAGCCAGAAAAAGCGGCTCAACAATGGTTGAACAAGAACCCTCAACAAGTGGAAGCTTGGTTAGACAATGTAAAAACGCATAAAGGTGAATCAGCGACTCAAGCCGTTACTGAATACCTAAAGCAAGTTAAAGCTTAGTTCTACCTATCTCACCAGCTACATAAATAATAAAGGTGGGCTTGCCAATTTATCGATTGGTTTGAAGTAGCCCACCCATAATAAAAGGCAATATTGTGAATTTTATTACGGAAAACAAAATCCCTGTTGGTCAATGGATGGAAGCGGGTGTTGATTGGCTAACAATCAATGCAGCAGGATTCTTTGACGCTATTTCGATTTTTCTAGAAACCGTCATTATGTTTTTAGTCGATGTATTTAAGTGGATGCCACCGGCTTTACCAATCGTGATGACCGCGGCGATTGCATGGTATTTACACCGTAAACCTTCGCTGGTGATCTTTGTGGTCGCGGCACTGCTGACTATTCTTAACCTCGGATACTGGCAAGAAATGCTGGAAACCTTTGTTCTCGTCTTTGCGGCGACAACGATTTCCGTATTAATTGGCGTACCGGTTGGCATCATGGCTGCTCACCGTCCTTGGCTCTATACAGTTTTGCGTCCAATCCTTGATTTGATGCAGACAGTCCCAACTTTCGTTTATCTGATTCCAACTCTGGTTCTATTCGGCTTGGGTATTGTTCCTGGCTTAATCTCGACCATTATTTTCGCGATAGCTGCACCGATTCGTTTAACCTACTTAGGCGTCACTAAAGTGCCGGAAGAGTTGATTGAAGCGGGTAAAGCGTTTGGTGCCAGCCGCATGAAATTGCTGATGAAGGTCGAATTACCGGCGGCTCTACCAAGCATCATGGCGGGTGTAACCCAATGTATTATGTTGTCGCTTTCGATGGTGGTTATCGCCGCTCTTGTCGGTGCTGACGGACTTGGTAAACCTGTTGTTCGTGCATTGAACACAGTGAACATCTCACAAGGTTTTGAAGCTGGATTAGCGATTGTATTAGTCGCAATCATCCTTGACCGCTTGTGCAAAACACCAAACCAGAAGGAAGCTTAATCATGTCTAACTCTCAGGAAAAAAAGACAATGGACGCGATTACCATTAAGAATCTCGATGTTGTGTTTGGTAATAAATCGAAACAAGCGCTTGAGCTACTCGACCAAGGTAAAACTCGCCAAGAGATCATTGATGAAACTGGTCAAGTTGTCGGCGTAGACAATGTGTCGCTGACCGTTGAAGAAGGCGAGATTTGTGTGCTGATGGGGTTGTCTGGTTCTGGTAAATCATCTTTGCTTCGCGCAGTTAACGGCCTGAATGAGATCAGCCGTGGCTCATTGGCGATCAAAGATGGAGACAAGCAGGTTGATTTAGGTGAACAGTGCGACGAAGCGACCTTGCGTCATCTTCGTACTCACCGCGTTTCTATGGTGTTCCAAAAATTTGCCCTAATGCCTTGGTTAAACGTGTTAGATAACGTGGCGTTTGGTCTAGAAATGCAAGGCGTAGCCAAAGATGTTCGTCGTGCTAAAGCGCGTGAACAACTTGAAATGGTGGGTTTGGCAGAGTGGGAAACCAAGTATCCGCATGAGCTTTCTGGCGGTATGCAGCAACGTGTTGGTCTAGCGCGTGCCTTTGCGATGGATACCGACATTCTTCTTATGGATGAACCGTTTTCAGCGCTTGATCCGCTCATTCGTGCACAGTTGCAAGATGAGCTAATTTTATTGCAAAACAAGCTTAACAAAACGATTTTGTTCGTGAGTCATGATTTAGACGAAGCGCTGAAGATTGGTAATAACATTGCGATCATGGAGTCAGGCAAACTGATTCAACACGGTAAGCCTGAAGAGATCGTACTGACGCCAAAAACCGAATACGTAAAAGACTTCGTTGCTCACACCAATCCATTGAATGTGCTTAAAGGTCGTTCTTTAATGCAGCCTCTTGATTCACTGACGCAAGAGAATGAAAGCTGGAAGATCTGCGATTCTAAAGATCTCTGGATTGAACAGAATGAAGGTGCTTTATCAGTAAAAGGTGAATCTGCTTTGGCGCTTGTTGAGTGGAGCGAGTCTGACGATCTAACTGCGATCAACGCGTCGAGTGTGGTAGTGACAAGCCCGGAGATTGGTATGCGTGATGCGATTAAGCTTAAACAGATCAGTAACCACCCAATTCTGTTGGTTGAAAACGATCAATTGGTTGGGATTTTGGATAACAGCGAGTTTTACAACGCACTAACGGGTAACTTTCAGATGAATACCGCTGCGTAAAATTTCGTTTTTCAGCTTAGCTATTGAGGCTGGTTTTTTATTGGGTGGAGAGGGTTAAGTCTCTCTACCTCTATGATTATTAAAATATATTATTCTTTGAGTTTGTATTCTCTGGTTCATTATTTTTGTCTTCATTGAAGCTTTCATTCCCCCTTCATTAAGCAAAAGTGCCGTACCACGCAAGTTTAGTGGTATAGAAAAGATTGAGAATAGTATGAACATCAGTACAATGCGGAAAAATCAATGAAGTAATTTATCAATTTACAGTGTAATTCGAGCGCGCGTGACGTAATCACTCGAGGCATTTCATCGCTTCGACGCTGTAAAACCATTCACAGTATATTAGTACAAAGGTCTGCATCTTGGACAAACATGACGAAATCCTGGTCGCTATTCGCCAAATTATTCGCGCTATCGATTTACACTCGAAGAAGCTGAGTAAAGAGTATGGTTTGACTGGCCCTCAATTAATCTTAATGAGAGCAATCCAAGAAATGGGTAATGTGACGATCAAAGAATTGTCTAATCAGACCAATGTAAGCCAAGCAACGACGACGACGATCATCGACCGTCTTGAGTTAAATGGCTATGTACAACGAGTACGCAGTTCATCGGACCGCCGTAAAGTACACGCGAACCTGACTGAAAAAGGTCAAGAGTTGCTAAACAATGCGCCACCGCCGCTGCAAGATAACTTCGTTAAAAAATTCCAAAACCTAGAGACGTGGGAGCAAAGCTTACTGCTTTCTTCGATGCAGCGTGTATCAGCAATGATGAACGCAGAAGACATCGACGCTGCTCCAGTGCTTCAGCTTGAAGGCATTGCAAACGTAGCCAAAAGCTAACGTTATTTTTAAATTATCTATTTAAAACAAAAATTTAAATAATTATTAAATGGTCGCATTAAGCGGCCATTTTTGATCTCACTATGTGAAATTTCTCGTTATACCGCCTATTCGCTACGTCCTTCTATTTTAAATCTCCCTGGGTTTTAACCCTACGTTGTAATCACCCTATTTATTTGTATTCAAAAATGCATTGACGATTCTCTGACAATAAAAGTATAGACCGACCGGTCTGTTTTGTATTATTGTGTGCTCATCTTAACCACGAGGTGATGTATGAAATACGAATTGACGCCAACACAAATGACCATGACGTTGAACAACATGCAGGGAGCTTTTGCACAGAACCCGATGCCAGCGGTATCGGTGAGAATTGAGCAGTTGCTTGCACTTAAATCTGCGCTAATCGATTACACAGATCGTTTGTGTGCAGCCGTGAGTGAGGACTATGGTCACCGCAGTCGACAAGACACTTTGATGGCTGACATATTGCCTTGTATCGGAAATATTGATCACAGCATTGAATGTTTGCCTCATTGGTCGACATCTTCAATTCGTCATTCCGGTCCATTACTTTCAACCTCTCGTGTGGAGGTGGTTTATCAACCCAAAGGCGTTGTCGGGATTATTGCTCCGTGGAATTTCCCGATCATGTTATCCGTCGGCCCGCTTATTTCTGCTCTGGCTGCTGGCAATCGCGCCATGATCAAGATGAGTGAATTTACCCCAGCGACGAACCAAGTATTAACAGCGCTATTGGCGGAAGTATTCCATGCCGATGAGGTGTGTTTGGTTGAAGGTGAGGTAGAAATCGCAGCCGCATTTTCGGCATTGCCGTTTGATCATCTTCTGTTTACAGGGTCAACCCAAGTGGGCCGCCAAGTGATGAAGTCAGCGGCTGACACGCTAACCCCAGTCACGTTAGAGCTGGGTGGAAAGTCGCCGGTTATCGTGGCAGAAGACATGCCGATCGATATTGCGGTAGAGCGAATCATTTATGGTAAAAGCCTAAACAACGGCCAAGTGTGTGTCGCTCCAGATTACGTGCTACTCCCTGAAGATAAGCTCGAAACCTTCATTCTGGAGTACAAAAAACAATACCAACAGCTGTTTGATGAAGGGATCTACTCTGAGAGTTTAACTTCGATCATTAACCCTCGCCAATGTGATCGTATTGCTGGTCTGTTGAATGAAGAACGACAAGCTGGAACGCGAACAGTGGCCTGCCATGACGAAGCGATGGACTTAGATTGCCAACGACTGGTGACACATCTGATTGTTGAACCAAGCCTGTCATCCAAGGTGATGAACGAAGAGATTTTCGGCCCACTATTACCCTTGATTACGTATCGCAATATCGAAGAGGCGTTCCAAGTCATCAATAGCAAACCAAGGCCGTTAGCGCTTTATCTAATGAGCTTTGATTTGAGCTTACAAGCTCAGGTTAAACATCAAGTTCATTCCGGAGGAATGTGTATCAATGACTGTGTTTTCCATTTAGCGGTTGATGACGCGCCGTTTGGTGGCATTGGTGAATCAGGGCAGGGAAATTATCACGGCAAAGAAGGTTTCCTTACTTTCTCCCATGCCAAAACCGTCTTGGAAACAGGCTTAGATCATCGAGTTAAGCATCTGTTTTCAAAAGAAGACAACGAATTAAAGACCGCAGTGATGAGCATGCTTGGCAAGTAAATCATTTCTGTCATTACCCAATTTATCTACAAGAAGTTATTTATAAGAAATTATTTTTACGACGTTATTTTAAGAGGTTATTTTTATGTTGGAACGATTTTTTGAACGAACGATGAAAGCGTATTTGATGGTTACAGGATTCTTAACCGCAACCGCTTTCTCTACTTTCCTTGCGCCTGATTGGAGTATGCAAACGCTGTTCTCGTACAACGATACGATGATGGTGAACAAAGAGTATCTTATGGGTACCTATCAACACTGGGGAGTCATGGTTGGCTGTATTGGTGTGTTGTTGATGTTCTCGGCGAAGTACAAATCGCTGCGTACTTCGACCATGATTTACAGTGCATTTGAGAAGTCGATGTTTGTGGGCATATTCTTATACAACGTGTGTATCAACGATTATGAGTGGTTTTATGGTTGGAGCGGTGTATTTGCGCTCGATGGATTTGTGACTGTCTACTCTTTAGTTTACCTGTATTACTACCTCACTAGAGACAAAAGCAAGGTGCCAGCTCATCTTCGTTAATAGTTAATAGTTAATAGTTAATAGTTAATAGTTAATAAGTTGCTGATGGTGAGTCAATGACACTTATTTAATGATCACTCACTAGCTTACTTATTACTACAGCCCGCATTTGCGGGCTTTTTTCGTTTTGGGGCAATGATCCATAAAGATCTTAATTGACATATCTTTGACATTAACACCCTAGACCGACCGGTTTGTATTGGTTATTGTTTAGTCATCAACTAGAAATGAGGTAAATATCATGACAACCAATAATTTTAACTTTCAACTTAAAACCATTGTTCATGCTCAAGAGAATGGCATTGAAAATATCCCTTCTCTTTTTGGTCGCTTAGGTGCGCAAAGAGTCGTGCTCTTTTCTGATAAAGGCTTGGAGTCTCTTGGCTTTGTTGAGCAGTTCTCGGCGTTGTTTGTAAACGAAAAGGTGAACCAGCCAGGCAATGAACAAGCGGTTCAGCTTGTTGGTGTGTACACCGATATCGCGCCAGACGCGACTTGCGACAACATCAACGCTGCCATTGAGTTTGCAAACAGCGTCAATGCTGATGCGATCTTGTCTGTTGGCGGCGGCAGCGTGATTGATGCTTCTAAAGGTGTGAAATACGCATTCCATAAGCAGATAGATGATATCCGTACGGTGATTGCGGGCGGCGGTCATATGGATGTGTGGCCAAACAATGAAGACATTCGAGTGCCACACATTGCGGTTCCGACAACGGCTGGCACGGGCGCAGAAGCCTCTCCGATTGCTGTTTTTTACAACGAACATGAAAACATTAAGGCAAGCCTAGTCGCATCGGGATTGGAAGCTGATATCGCGATTCTTGATCCAACCGTTACCACTAAGCTGCCTGCTCACCTTACTCGTTCTACCGCCATGGATGCACTAACACACGCTGTTGAAGCGATTGTCTCGCCAATGAGTAATGCATTCACCGACGCTTACGGCATTCAGGCTGCAAAACTGATTGTTGAAAACTTACCCTTGGCACTTAAAGAGCCAGAAAACCTAACCGCGCGCGGCAATCTTCTTCAAGCAAGTACCATGGCGATCTCTGCTTTCTATTCGTCTTTGGGCGGCATTCCGATTCACAACTGTGCTCACGCCTTTGGTGCGATTAGCCACATTCCACATGGTGATGCCAACACAGTACTGATGCCGGTTGTGATTGAAGCGCTGCCGGAATTCTATATGCCGAATGCGGCGAAGTTAGCTCAAGCTTTCTCGGTCGATACTACCGGAACCGATGAGATGGTTTACCAGAGAGTGTTGGATTTTTTAAACAACTTCCAAACCAGTGTCGGTGCGATGAAGCGTTTCAGCAGCTGGGACTTTGATGAGCAAGAGAAGAGCAACATTGCGGAAGCGATTGAAAAAGACATCTGCTTTCAGTTCTACCCAATCTCGAAACAGACGATTGAAACCATCATTGAGAAAGCGATTTAAGTCTTTGTCTTAATCGGCTGAATTTTATGACCATTTAGTTCAGTCCCTGATTCACTCACAACTATTACTCGAGAGCCAATTATGAAAATTGAAAACGTATTGCTATCAAGCTTGTGCATCATCGCGCCATTCCTACTTTTCACCTAACTCATTCAACAGGGACGTTGTGACCTTTATTCCCGAGGAGGAAATAAATGATCAATAAACGTTTAACTACCGTGATTCTGACTGGTGTTTTGGCTGCTCTGTTTTTTGCCAAAGCAAGCGTTGGAAGCGAAAGCTCTAAGAACGCAGCCACCATGGATCAATCGCAGCAGCATCAAGATGTCGTGCAATTGTTGGATGAGGCTTACCAAGGGCAATTGGATGCCCAGCTCTCTGTCGCTTACTTATATCTGAGCGGAGAGGGCGTAGAACAGAATGATGAAAAAGCCGCGGAGTGGTTCGTCACCGCAGCCAATAACGGTAGCCCTGAAGCTCAAACACAGCTTGGGTTGATGTATATCTCTGGAAGTGGCGTTCAAGCCAGCCAAGCGGAAGCTGTCACCTGGATAGGCATGGCAGCAGCTCAAGAGTATGACCCTGCGCTCGACTTATTACATTGGATGTCGCAAGCCGCGCATTAATTCAAATCCTAACTCAGGTTAATCACAGAACGGTTAACCACAGAAAAAGTTAATCACAGAAAAAGTTACTCGCAGAAAAGTTAATTACTGAAACAAGTTAATCACAGAAATTGGAGAACGTCTTATGCAGACATTCAAGAAATCTTTAGTGTTCACGGCAATGGCGGCGGCAAGCAGTGCTGCTCTTGCGGCTGAATCAGAAAAGCCGAATATTGTTGTTATTGTTGGCGATGATGTGGGCTTTGCCGATACACAGCCTTATGGTTCAGAAGCGGATACCCCAAACCTAATGGCGCTGGCTGAAGAGGGGGTTAAGTTTACTAACTTTCACGCGTCCCCAACCTCATCGGTAACGCGCTCTATGATGCTAACCGGAGCAAACAGCCACGAGGTTGGGCTAGGCACCTTTGACTATGCCGTCTATCCGGGCGCGATTGGTAAGCCGGGTTATGAAGGCTACCTCACCAAGAAAGGTGTCACGGTCGCCACGCTGCTTGAAGAGAGCGGCTATAACACTTACCTCTCTGGTAAATGGCATTTGGGACACGAGGATGGCTTCCTACCGGATGATCGAGGTTTTGGGGAGAGTTACGGTATTTTAGCGGGCGGTTCGAATCACTTTAACCGAGATATGATGTTCCCAGCCAAAAACGCAGCAACAGCGGATGCGTTGCAAAAAGGCGATATCCCCGGCGTTGAAGTTGAGCCAACTTACCGCAACGGTGAAGTGGTTGAGGATAAATACAAAGGCGAATACTCAGACCAAGTGTACACCAACGAGATCATCAAGATGATCGACAGCAAAAAAGACGACGGCAAGCCTTTCTTCGCTTACGTCCCATTCACCGGTATTCACCTGCCACTGCAAGCGCCTGAGTCGGCCTATCAAGATAAAGTCGATTATTACGTTGAACATGGTTGGGACTCGGTTCGAGAAGACCGTTTCGAACGTATGAAAGAGATGGGCGTGATTCCTAAAGAGGCTGATATCTCAGGACGTAATTCATTAAGCCGACCTTGGGACTCGCTCTCTGAAAAAGAACAAAAGTGGTACGGCAAGAAAATGGCTGTCGCGATGGGCATGATGGAAATGCAGGACCAACAAGTCGGCCAGATAGTCGATTACCTGAAAGAAATCGGCGAATACGACAATACCTACATTATGTATCTAGCTGATAACGGTCCAGAAGCGGCGGATATTACCGGTGAAAATATCAGTGATTTGATCCGAACGTGGACTGCTCATCATTTCGATAATTCGACTGAAAATTTGGGTAAGGCGAACTCCAGTGTGTCACTTGGCCCTGAGTGGGCAAGCGCTTCAACCGGTGGCCTATCTTGGTACAAAGCTTACACAGCAGAGGGCGGTCTCCGTGTGCCATTTATCGTTAAGCCAGCCAAAGCGCTTTTAGCCGGTGAAGATGCGTTGCAACCGGGAACTCAGACAGATGACTTATCCCAAGTGAAAGACATTGCAGCCACGATTCTTGAAATTGCAGAGGTAGAGCATCCAGGAACGGAATATCAAGGTCGAGAAGTCGCGCCGATGAGTGGTGTGAGCTTGTTGCCTTACTTCAAAGGGGAAACGGCAGAGGTGCACAGTGCCGATAATGCGATTCCATTTGAATTGTTTGGTAGCGGGATTTTGCTAAAAGGTGATCATAAGATCATTCGAATCTCTACGGGAATGGGTGGCGACAGTGAGTGGCACTTATACAACACCAAGAAAGACCCAGCCGAGCAACATGACTTGAGAAATCAAATGCCAGATCTGTTCCTTGAAATGGTCGCTGAATATCAAGAGTACGAAAAAGCGCAAAACATCGTCCCGGTTGACGAAGCGTGGAATCCGTTTGAAAACGTGAAATAGAGGAAATGAACCACTCGGCCAACCTAATGCCATTAAGCTTGGTTGGTCGATGAACACCGTGTAAAGGAATTACGAATTGTTTTGGCTAATACAATAACTTTTACATCGAGGCACTCTTCATGACGACATTATCGCTATCAAATTTGAGTTCAGTTCCGCAGTTCAATGGCAAAGCACACAGCAAACTTCAGGCGTTAGCAAAACCGATTGGGGCGGTGTGTAATATCAGTTGCACCTACTGTTATTATTTAGAAAAACAACAGCTGCTTGAATACCCAAAAGGCTCTCAATATACGATGGATGAAGTTCTGTTAGAGCGTTATATCAAGCAATATATAGAAGGGCAGAATACGCCTGAAATCATCTTTTCTTGGCATGGTGGAGAGCCTACCTTGTTGGGGATTGAGTACTTTCAAAAGGTCGTCGAGCTGCAGAAAAAATATTGTCCTAGCTACAGTAAGATCAGCAATGACCTTCAAACCAACGGCACGTTACTGAATGATGCGTGGTGTGATTTCTTCAAAAAGAATGACTTTATCATTGGTGTGAGCATTGATGGCCCAGAGCACTTACATAATCACTACCGAACTAACCGTGCAGGCAAAGGCACTTTTTCTCAAACAATGCGTGGCATTCGCTACTTGAAGCAACATAACGTCGAGTTCGCGACCCTAAGCTGCGTGAATGATGTGACAGGAAAATATCCATTAGAGGTCTATCGCTTTCTGCGTGATGAAGTGGGTTCGAAGCAATTGCAGTTTATTCCTGTGGTCGATAAGCGTGCTGCTCATACTAACAACAAATGGCTCACCAACCAGAAGGCGATCATTCCTGTTTCAGGCGATCTAGAGCCGTGGAGTGTTGAATCAGCACAATGGGGAGAGTTTCTCTCTACGATTTTTGATGAATGGTACCAACATGATTTTGGTCAGGTGCTCGTGCCTTATTTTGAAAACTTCTTTGGTGTGTGGATGGGGAAAGAAAGCACTATGTGTACATTGAGTGAGATTTGCGGAAAAGGGTTAGCGGTTGAGCCCAATGGCGATGTGTATTCATGTGACCATTATGTCTTTCCTGAATTTCAGCTGGGTAATATTCAGGAACAAGCACTTTCAACTTTAGCCTTCTCGCTAAAGCAGCAGCGTTTTGGGTTCGCCAAACAGAAGTCTCTGCCGAAACAATGCCAAGCCTGTGAGTTTAAATTTGCATGCCATGGCGAGTGCCCTAAAAACCGCATCATCAAAAGTCGAGATGGTGAGGCTGGGTTAAATTATCTCTGTGAAGGATGGCTGAGCTTCTTCAAGCATATCGACCCTGTTATTAAGGACTTATTCAAAGCCAATAATATCCCGTCTCGTCTGGGGTAACGGAGTAAGCGTGAATCGATTTAATCAATGTTTACAGTAAGGTAGAAGGCTCGCATAAATTATGCGAGCCTTTTGGTATTTGGTATTTGGTATTTGGTATTTGGTAACGGGTATCTAGTCAGCCGATTCTTGGGCTGGGTTCATGGCGAGAAGAGTCTCTTCCATGGCATTGTTTAGAATCGAACGGTTACGCTGCATGGCGGCCATGAGCGTTGAGCCTAGCCATAGACCATAAAGCATTCGAGACAGCGATTCTGGCTCTGCGATCGTGAAATCACCGGCCTCATTGCCTTCTTCAAACAGCTTCGCCATACGCAGGATGATCTTTTCTGCGCCTATTGCCATTGTGGACTGTAACGGGTTAGCCGACCCAGATACTTCTCCCGCCAGTTTTACGACAAGACATTGGATATTGAAGTCTTCAGTCAGTTTCGATGCACACCAAAACTCAAAATAGGCTTTTACGCGGTCACGACGAGAAAGCGACTCATCACTTAAAAAGTCGTCCAGCTTAGCGAGGTGATCATCAAAGTAGTTGGTAAGAAGGATCTCACCAAAGTGTTCTTTGGATTTGAAGTAATGGTAAAAAGAACCCTTCGTGCCTTCCGCTTGGTTGATGATTTTCATCAGGCCAACACCAGCAAACCCGTGTTCATTAATAAGGCTAAACCCTGCATCGAGCATAGCTTGTCGCATGTCTTTCATTGTTCTTACTCTTTATGCTGAGAATGAGGAATAGTGTAACGAGCAACATACCAACCGTCCAGTCTAGCGCGTTAGGACGCGGTCAATAATTGATTCGTTCCGTCAAAGTAACATTTTCTCTTATTGGCACTTCTAAGCGACAAAACTTTTTTCAAGATAAGCACATCCTATAAATCGAAAATAACAACCTTAAAGGGCTTGTTTGGTGCCTTAAAATGGCTAAATCAGGGGGTTTTAAGTTACTGTTTTTGTTGGTTTTTAATTTGGTGTTTTCTTGAGATCGCAATGGTAGTCTTAGCTTAATTTCTTTAGGGGGCTAAATGGACACCAATAACAGCACTTATCATCACCACAATTTTGCTCAGCAAGACTTATCAGAGCTTACATTTACAGCCTGTACGTTTATCCGTTGTGATTTCAGACGTTCGAACTTACGTGATGCAACGTTTATTAACTGTAAGTTTATCGAACAAGGCGATATTGAGGGATGTCACTTCGATGTTGCAGATTTGCGTGATGCAAGTTTTCAGAACTGTCAGTTGGCGATGGCGAATTTTAGTAATACGAATTGCTATGGTATTGAGTTACGTGATTGTGACCTGAAAGGGGCGAACTTTACTCGTGCGAATTTTGCCAATCAGGTAAGCAATAGAATGTATTTTTGCTCTGCATATATTACGGGCTGTAATCTGTCATACGCCAATTTTGAACAAGCTTGTTTAGAGAAGTGTGAGCTGTTTGAGAACCGTTGGATAGGCACTTACCTTGGCGGTGCGTCACTGAAAGAGTCTGATCTCAGCCGAGGTGTGTTCTCGGAAGATGTATGGGGGCAATTCAGTATGCAAGGTGCTAATTTATGCCATGCTGAATTAGAAGGGTTAGATCCTCGCAAGGTAGACACATCGGGAATTAAAATCGTTGCTTGGCAGCAAGAGCAACTGCTTGAAACCATGGGTATTGTGGTCATGCCCGATTGATAGCTGTAATTTCCAACGGCAGGCTATTTGGAATATGTAAGATTTCGCTATAGAAGAAAAGCCCAAAGCTAATAACTTTGGGCTTTTCCGTATTGTGCGCCGAGCATGGCGTTGATCTAGGAGGTGAAAGTCCTCTACGGGCTCAG